>USBV01000079.1 GCA_900553055.1 uncultured Phascolarctobacterium sp. | reverse complement strand
CGTCTGGGCGCGGAGGTGAAGATGGTGGGCTGCATCGGTGACGATGTATACGGTCAGCTGGTGCAAAAGGCGCTCAAGGATAATAATGTGGACGCTACTTATGTAAAGGTGCTGCCGGGTGAAAACAGCGGCACGGCCCACATTACCGTGGCCGAAAACGATAATAGCATTATCGTTATTAAGGCCGCTAACGATTTGGTATCCCCGGCTCTCATCGATGAGGCCTGGGACGCCATCAAGGAAGCGGACATCGTGCTGCTGCAGCACGAAATCCCCGCTGCCACCAATGCCTATGTCATCGAAAAATGCTTTGAGGCCGGCGTGCCCGTAATGCTCAACCCCGCTCCCGTGGCTCCCGTGCCGCCCCAGCTGTTGGAAAAGGTGACTTACCTTACTCCCAATGAGCACGAGGCTGCTATTCTCTTTGCAGGACAGGGCAAGGCGGATATTTTAGGTCGCAACCAAGGCAAGGTAATCATGACCTTGGGCAGCAAGGGTGTGGCCTATGCCGAAAAGGGCCAGGTGTACAATGTGCCGGGCTTTAAGGTGAAGCCTGTGGACACCACCGGTGCCGGTGACACCTTCAACGGTGCCTTTGCCGTGGCTCGTGCCAACGGCAAAAACATGTATGATAGCATTAGCTTTGCCAATGCGGCAGCAGCTCTGTCCGTGCAAAAGCTGGGTGCTCAAGGCGGTATGCCTTACTTAAATGAAGTAGAGGAGATGTTGAAATAATGCAAAGAGGCGGAATGTTAAACAGCTCCATTGCCAAGGTTTTGGCAGATTTGGGGCATACCGATACTATTGTCATCGGCGACTGCGGCTTACCCGTACCGGCAGGCGTGCCCAAGATTGACTTGGCCTTGAAACCGGGCATGCCCTCCTTCGTGGATGTGGTAACCGAGGTAGCCAAGAATATGGTTATCGAAAAGGTGGAGATTGCCGGCGAAATGGAGGGACGTAACCCCGAGGTTTACGCTGCTATGCAAGCATTGTTCAACGAGCAGGAGTGGATTATCGACGAGAACCACGAAGCCTTTAAGGAAGCAACGAAAAAGGCGAAATGTGTGATTAGAACCGGCGAAATCACACCGTATGCTAATATTATTCTCCATAGTAACGTATTTTTTTGAGGTTAGGTTATGGAAATAGAATTACGCAACATCCACAAAGCCTTTGGTTCTAACCAGGTTTTGAAGGGTGTCAATTTAAAATTAAAAAGTGGTGAGGTCCACGCCCTGATGGGCGAAAACGGCGCCGGCAAGTCCACGTTGATGAATATCCTCACCGGTATTCACAAGCAGGACCAGGGCCAGATTTTCGTAGATGGCAAGGAGGTCAGCTTTAAAAATCCTCTGGAGGCCGAAGCGGCAGGTATTGCCTTTATCCATCAGGAGCTGAATATTTGGCCGAATCTGACCATTTTGGAAAACCTCTTTATGATGCACAGCGTGGCCAACTCCTTGGGCGTGCTGGACTTCAAGAAAATGCGCCAAATCGCTGAGGAAAAATGTAAGGAAATTGCCATTGAGCTGCCTCTTGATGCGGAAGCAGGGGAGTGCAGCGTGGGTCAGCAGCAGATGACGGAAATCGTGCGCAATCTTTTGGTGGACGCTAAGGTGGTCATCATGGACGAACCCACTGCAGCGCTAACCGAGCGCGAAACCGACAAGCTTTTTGAGGTAATGCGCTCCTTGAAAAAGCGTGGCGTGGCCATGGTCTATATTTCCCACCGCATGGAAGAGGTGTTCAGCCAATGCGATACCGTGACCGTTATGCGCGATGGCGTTTCTGTGGATACAAAATCAGTAGCCGACTATGGCAGGGAGCAAATTGTGCGCGATATGGTTGGTCGCTCCATTACGGAGTTCTACCCGCCCCGTGGCAATAAGCCTGGTGAGGTAGTGCTTGAAGTCAAGAACTTTCAACAGCCGGGCCTCTTCCATAATATTAACTTCACTCTGCGCAAGGGCGAGATTTTGGGCGTGGCCGGTCTTATGGGCGCTGGTCGCGCGGAAATCATGCGCGCCATCTTCGGCGTGGATGGCTGCCAAAGCGGTGAAATCACCCTTAAGGGTCAGGATTTGCATATCAATAAGCCCGAGGATGCCATTAAGGCAGGCATCGGCTTCGTTACCGAAAACCGTAAGAGCGAGGGCTTGATTCTGGATTTTTCCATTTTGCGCAATATTGCTCTGCCCAGTGTGGATAGCTTTGCTAAAAAGAGTGTTATCAATTTCAAAAGCCTGAATGAGTTTGCCCATAAAATGGCCAGCAAGCTGGGCGTTAAGGCTCAGGACCTGGATTTGGAGGCTGGCTCCCTCTCCGGTGGTAACCAACAAAAGGTAGTTATCGCTAAATGGGTGGGCAAAGAACCGGATATTATTATTATGGATGAACCGACTCGTGGTATTGACGTAGGCGCCAAGCGTGATATTTATGAGCTGATGAATGAGCTTACTGCTAATGGCGTTTCCATCATTATGGTATCCTCGGAGCTGCCCGAGATTTTGGGCATGAGCGACCGTATTATGGTAATTCACGAAGGTCGCATTGCTGGCGAGCTGCTCCATGAGGAAGCTAACCAAGAAAAAATCATGGCCTTGGCCACGGGAGGACAATAAGAATTATGAATATGAAAGCAATATTAAAAAAATCCGGCTCTGTTATTGGCCTGGTAGTACTTTTTGCAGTAATCTCCTGCCTGAATAGCAGCTTTATTGACCCCAGTAATCTTAAAAACCTGTTGCGTCAGGTTTCTATCAACGCTCTCATTTCCTTCGGCATGACCTTTGTTATTTTAACTGGCGGCATTGATTTGTCCGTAGGCAGTATTTTAGCACTGAGCTCCGTGCTCATGGGCAGCTTTATTAAGAGCGGCAATAACCCCATTGTTGGCATCGTGCTAGCCTGCCTCATGGGCGCTGTTTTGGGCGCAGTGAACGGTCTTGTAATTACCAAGGGCAAGGTTGCTCCCTTTATTGCTACCTTAGCTACCATGACCATTTTCCGCGGTTTGACATTAGTATATACCAATGGTAACCCCATCAGCAGCCTGACCGAGAGCGAAGCCTTCCATAGCTTTGGACAAGGCTTTTTCATGGGCCTGCCTGTGCCTGCTATCATGATGCTGTTGATGTTTGCTGTTTCTTATTTTATTCTGCACAAGACTACCTTGGGCCGCAAAACCTATGCCGTTGGCGGCAATGAAAAGGTCTCCTTTATCGCAGGTATTAAAATTGACAGAATCAAGATTTTCGCTTATACTATTACAGGCTTTTTGTGCGGCATGGCAGGTGCCATCCTCACTAGCCGTTTGAACAGCGCTCAGCCCACTGCAGGCACCGGCTATGAGCTGGATGCCATTGCTGCAGTAGTACTGGGCGGCACCAGCTTAAGCGGTGGTAAGGGTCGTATTGTGGGTACTATTATCGGTGCTTTGATTATAGGTACCTTGAATAATGGCTTGAACATTTTGAATGTCTCCAGCTTCTACCAACAAGTTGTCAAAGGTATTGTAATTTTGCTGGCAGTTCTCATGGACCGCAAAAAGTCTTAAGACATTTTAGGAGGAATCTTCAACATGAAAAAAATTTTATTGGTATTATCCTTAATCGTAGCCATGGCTATGATGATCGTTGGCTGCGGTGGCGGCGACAAGAAGGAAGCTGCTAAGGACGGCGGCAAAAAAATCACCGTTGGCTTCTCTGTATCCACCCAAAACAATCCCTTCTTCGTAGATTTGGCTAAGGGTGTACAGGCTAAGGCTAAGGAAATGGGCGTTACTGTAAAGATCGTTGATGCTCAAAACGACCCTGCTAAGCAAGCTAATGATATTGCTGACCTGCTGCAATCCAACATCAGCGTGCTGCTGGTTAACCCTGTTGACTCCGCTGCTATCTCCACTTCCGTAAAGGCTGCCAACAAGGCTAATATCCCCGTTGTTTGCCTGGATCGTAGCGCTGACCAAGGCAAGGTTGCTTCCCTGGTTGCTTCCGATAACGTAAAGGGCGGCGAAATGGCTGCTGAATACATTATCAAGAAGCTGGGCGAAAAGGTAAAGGTTGCTGAGCTGGAAGGCATTCCTGGCGCATCCGCTACTCGTGAACGTGGCCAAGGCTTCCACAAGTTGGCAGATAGCAAGCTGACCGTTGTTGCTAAGCAAACCGCTGATTTTGACCGCTCCAAGGGATTGACTGTTGCAGAAAACATGCTGCAGGCTAACCCGGACGTAAAGGCTATTTTCGCTCATAACGACGAAATGGCTCTGGGCGCTATTGAAGCTGCTAAATCCGCTAATAAGAAGATTTTTATCGTTGGCTTTGACGGCACTGCTGACGGCGTAAAAGCTGTAGAAAACGGTGCTATGAGCGCAACCATTGCTCAACAACCTGAGGTTATGGGCAAGCAAGGCTTGGAAGTGGCTGTGAAGGCTGCTAAGGGCGAAAAGGTTGAAGCTAAGGTTTCCGCTCCCCTGAAGCTCATCGAAAAGAAATAATTTTTGTCAACAACATATTACTCACTTCCTGACAACTTGTGAGCTGCTTAACCCCTGTGGCCTTGGCTATGGGGGTTTCGCTTTAGTATTTTACTGTTTTTGCTACAAAGGATACATATTATTTACTGTAAATTGCCATCCTTTTGTGCTAAAATAGAGAGTAATAAGGGAAAGACAAGCCGAAAGGAGCTATTTATCATGAGTGAAGTATCCCAAGAAACAATGATGTTTAAGCGCCAGCCGGACAAGCTGGATGTGGCCGAAACTATAAAAGAAGTATATGCTGCCTTGGAGGCCAAGGGCTATAACCCGGTGGATCAGCTGGCCGGTTATTTATTAAGCGGTGACCCCACCTATATTACCAGCTATGATAATGCTCGTACCAAGCTGCGCCGCCATGAGCGCTATGAGCTCATCGAAGCATTGGTGATTAATTATTTGAAGCAGATTAAATAAGGAGAAACTATATGCGAAAAATGTCCCTGGATGTGGGCACAAGAACCATCGGCATCGCCGTCAGCGACCTCTTAGGCATGATTGCTAATGGCGTCGAGACCATCAAACGCACGACTGAGGAGCGTGACTACGCCCGCATTGCTGAGCTCATTAAGGAGCACGAGGTGGATACGCTGGTGGTGGGCTATCCTAAGAATATGAACGGCACCATTGGTGAACGGGCGCAGGCCTGTGAGGCCATGGCCCATAAGCTGGAGGAGATGTTCCCTGCCTGCAAGGTGGTGCTGTGGGATGAACGCTTGAGCACCGTCGCTGCCGAAAAAGTGCTGGTGGATGCGGATATGCGCCGCAAAAAGCGCAAGCAGGTTATTGATATGATGGCTGCAGTGGTGATTTTACAAAATTATCTCGACAGTAAAAGCTTTAAGATTTGACAGAAGCTAGTAGTGTATTATACAATAATATAGTAACTAATTTTACAGAAAGAGGTGCCCTAATGGCTGACAAGGATATTAAGAACGAAGAATTGGCTGCTATGCAGGAAGATGCTGAAGAAGTGCAAGTAGTTGTTTTAACTGATGATAATGGCAATGAAGCTTATTTTATGGAAGAAATGATCATTCCTTACGAGGGTAAAAGCTTTGCTGTGCTGGTTAGCATTGACGAGGATTGCTGTGAGGATGAGGATTGCGATTGCCATCACCATCATGAAGAAGAGGATGAGGACGATTATTGCATTATCGCCCGCATCGATTTTGATGAAAATGGTGAAGCAGTTTATGTTGCTCCCACCGATGAAGAATACGAAGCCGTTGCTGAGCTGTACGACCAATATTGCGACGAAGAAGAATAAAAAGCACCGGACTTCGGTCCGGTATTTTTATGTAGATGCTGACAGATAGGGAAGTACAGTGTATGGATGAAGAAAAACGCAGCAAAATCAAGCTGTGCTTGAAGCAGAATTGGTATATCGCTCTTGCAGTACTAATAGTGGTGCCACTGCTGGGTTTTTTATCCTGGCTGCGCATTTATGGCAATAATAAGGATTTTGCCGTTACCGGCTCCCACCTGATTATTGTAAAGGAAGGCATGACGACTGCGGATATTGCCCAGCTGCTCCACGAAAAAAAGCTGGTTAAGGACCCGGTGGCCTTTCGCTTGGAGGCTCGCTACAAGGGCTTGGCTACGAAGCTGCAGGCAGGGCCCTACCAAATCAAAGGCGGACTGAGCAATGGCGAGATTGTGGATGTAATGGCCAAGGGACGCATTAGGCTGATGCGTTTTACTGTGCCCGAGGGCTACACCGTGGTGAAAACTGCGAAAAAGCTGGAGGCCGAGGGACTTGGCAGTGCTGAAAAATTTATCGCTGCTGCTAAAAATTATGCGCCTTATGACTATATGCAAACTGAGGATGCTAATGTGCTCTTTAAGGCAGAGGGCTTTATCTATCCAGCTACCTATGAGCTGCCTGTTGGCATAAGCGAAGAAAAAATCCTTAGCATTTTGGTGCGTCATTTTGATGAATATATGCACGAAGAAAATATTCTGCAGGGCTGCGCCGAAAAGGGCCTCAAGCTGCGTGATGTAGTGAATTTAGCGGCCATGGTGGAGCTGGAGGCGGTTTATGCTGAGGAGCAGCCTCGCATAGCGGGCGTCTTTTTAAAGCGCCTCGAAATTGGTATGCCCATCCAGTCCGACACCACAATTCAATATGTTTTGGGCGCACAAAAGGAAATTATTACCTTTGAAGATACAAAGATTAAAAGCCCCTATAATACTTATCAAAACCCTGGCCTGCCGCCTGGACCGATTGGCAGCCCTGGCATGAGTGCGATTAAGGCGGTGCTGGCGCCGGAAAAAACCGAGTATTTATATTTTGTCGCAGAAAAGGATGGTCACCATCGCTTTAGCAAAAACTATAACGAGCATCTGCGCGCGATTAGAGAAATAGGGTAAGGGAGGAAATATGACGAGAGCATTTGTAAAGCCGGAGCTATTAGCCCCGGCGGGCAATATGGAAAAGGGCAAAATGGCCCTGCTCTATGGCGCTGACGCAATCTATTTGGGCGGCAAAATGTTCGGCCTGCGGGCCTTTGCCAACAATTTTGACCTGCCCGAAATTGCCGAGATCGCTGCCTATGCCCATAGCCTTGGCAAAAAGGTTTACGTCACCGTGAATATTTTTGCTCATAATGATGATATTGCTAAGTTGCCCGAGTATCTTCGCGGCCTGGAGCAGGCCAAGGTGGACGCGCTAT
>USBV01000078.1 GCA_900553055.1 uncultured Phascolarctobacterium sp. | reverse complement strand
TCCTCCGTGGGGGCATCCAGCAGCGCTTTTTCTTCGTCCACTTCTTTTTGCAGGGCGGTATAGCTGCAGTATGCTTCCACCAGGGGGGTCAGTTCCTTATACTCCCGCATCATGGCTGCATAGGCCGCGGGGTCATTCATTGCTTCGGGGGTGGTCATGCGGTAGGCAAGCTCCTCATAGCGGCGCTTTACCTGGCTTAAATCGTCAAACATAGGGGCAAATCTCCTTACATTAGGGGCACAAAATTGTGCCGGATGGTTAAAGAGCTTTTGCCGCTACTCTTCCCCGCTGCGCAGGATTTTTTTGATGTTCTTTTCAATCTTTACGCGCGGCAGCATAATCTCATGGCCGCATTTTTGGCAGCGGATCTTAAAATCCATGCCCACGCGCAGTACATCAAACCGGTTGGCCCCACAGGGGTGCGGCTTTTTGGTTATGATCACATCACCAACCTGAACGTCCATTCTTCCACCGCCTTTCTTTGATCTGGTCCGCAGGGCTACAGGCTGTGCCTGTGAACAATGCGATACAGATATTATTATATACCATCCCGGCAGTTTTGAAAATAGCCCTGCCGGGAAAAGCTGCCCCCGCCAGGAGAATCTTTTGTGAACTTTTGGCGGTAGCGGCAGCTATGATCGTTGTTCTTTTATTTTATATATAAGAAAAGAGGAAAACAAATGCAACAAGAGAAAAAATATGTACCCTTTAACCGAGTGAGCCTGCCGGACCGCCAATGGCCCGATAAAATTATTACCAAAGCACCTATTTGGTGCAGCGTTGATTTGCGCGATGGCAACCAAGCCTTGGTTACACCCATGGGCATTGATGAAAAGCTCAAGTTCTTCCATACATTGGTGGACGTAGGCTTTAAGGAAATCGAGGTAGGCTTCCCCTCCGCCTCCGAAACTGAATACGAAATTTTGCGCACCTTAATCGAGGGCGGGCATATTCCTGACGATGTAACGGTGCAGGTTTTGGTGCAGGCTCGTGAGGAGCTTATTCGCAAAACTTTTGAAGCTGTTCGTGGAGCCAAAAACGTTATTATTCACTTCTATAACTCCACCTCCACTCTGCAGCGCAAGGTTGTATTTGGCAAGGATATGGAAGGCATTACCGAAATCGCTGTGCAGGGTGCACGTCTCATCAAGCAGCTCACCGAGGAAGAGGTGGCTCGCAGTGGCATGAATATTCGCTATGAATACTCTCCCGAAAGCTTCACCGGCACGGAAATCGATTTTTCCATCGCTATTTGTGAGGCTGTAATGGCAGAAATGGGTGCTACCAAGGAAAAGCCCATCATCATTAACTTGCCCTCCACCGTGGAAATGTGCACTCCTAACACCTATGCCGACCAGATTGAATACTTCTGCCGCAATATGAAGAACCGCGAGGCCGCTATCATTAGCATTCATCCGCACAATGACCGTGGCACCGGCGTGGCCTCTGCCGAGCTGGCTCTGATGGCTGGCGCGGACCGCATCGAAGGTACTCTGTTTGGCAATGGTGAGCGCACCGGTAATCTCGATATCGTCACTGTGGCTTTAAACATGTTCACTCAGGGCGTGGAGCCGGAGCTGGACTTTACCAATATTTTGGCTATCAAAAAGATTTACGAGGAATGCACCAAGATGCGCGTGCCCGAGCGTCAGCCCTACGCTGGCGAGCTGGCCTTCACCGCCTTCAGCGGCTCCCATCAGGATGCTATTCGCAAAGGCTATGAATATATGAAAAACAGCGGCACCGAGTACTGGGAGGTTCCTTATCTGCCCATCAATCCTGCCGATTTGCATCGTGAATACGAGCCCGTAATCCGCATCAACAGCCAATCCGGCAAGGGCGGCGCTGCCTTTGTGCTGCAGCAGGCTGTGGGCTACAACCTGCCCAAGGAAATGCATCCGGAGTTTGGCAATATTGTGAAGGCGGCAGCCGACGCTTATGGCGACGAGCTCACCAGCCGTCAGATTGTGGACCTCTTTAAGAAGGAATACATCGATTTGCAGGGCAAATATGCGCTGGTACGCCATCGCTTTACCGAGCTTAACGAGGCCGATGGCACTATCCACAGCCGTTTTGAAGGCTCCATCACTATCGATGGCGTAGAAAAATATATTACCGGCGTGGGCAACGGCCCCATCGACTCCTTCTTCCAGGCTTTGGCTGGCGTGGGCGTAAAAGGCTACAAGTTCGTCAACTACCACGAGCATGCTGTGTCCAGTGGCTCCGATGCACAGGGTATTTGCTACATCGAACTGAAGAAGGCTAACGGTGACCACATTTTTGGCGCGGGTATTCACGCTAATATCAACGTGGCAGCGTTAAAGGGTATTATTTGCGCTATCAATAGAGCAGAGGCTGAATAAGCTCACTTTTATGGGTAGATTGAATATACCGAAAAGAATGTTCGTTACGTTTTATGGGTAACGAAATGTTACAGAAAAAATGTTCGCTTAAAATTTTGAGAGTCAACTGCTTGGTTGGCTCTCTTTTTTTGCAGGAATAAGGAGGCCATAGCTAGAATATAGAGGTAATAGGAAAGTTATACCATGAAATAAGAAAGGAGCTAGCTAAATGAAAGAAGTAGTAAAACAATATCTTGCAGACCATTATGAGGACTATGTAAAGGATTTAGAGATCTTGACCAATATCGATTCCGGTAACGGTGATAGAGAGGGCACTGAGGCTGCCAATAAATTTGTGGCAGCGCAAATGGAGGCCATCGGCGCTACTACCGAGTTCCGTTACAACGACCGCGCCTGCCATTTAATCAGCCGCCTTAAGGGCACCGGTAAATACACGATTTTGTTAGTTGCTCATGTGGATACTGTGTTTAAAAAAGGCGAGGCAGCACGCCGCCCCTTCCGCGTGGACGAGAACAATTATGCCTGGGGTCCCGGCGTTGGCGATGACAAGGCCACCGTGGTAGAGGTAATCTATGGCCTGAAGGCTTTGAAGGCAGCCGGCTTTGAGAATTTTAAGGAAATCATCTATTACACCAATGGTGAGGAGGAGGGCGGCTCCAAAACTGCCGAAGATATTGTGGCTGAGCTGAGCCAGCAGTCCGATTTTGCGATTATCATGGACGTGGCGCGTCCGAACTGGGGCATTGTTACCCAGCGTAAGGGCAATGCCAAATATCGCATCGAGGTGAAGGGTATCGGCGGCCACCATGGTAACGCTTCTCAGGAGTGCGCCAACGCTATCCACCAACTTGCTTATACCATCACCGAGCTACACAAGCTAGCCAGCTCCATGCCCGGCAATCCTGAGAACTTTACCGCCGCTGCCTTAAAGGCACGCGGTATTGTGGACGCAGGCCAATTCATCCCACAAAATACGGTGAATGTGGGCGTTATCGGCTCTACCAATGATAAAATCAGTGTTATTCCCGGCGATGCCTTCTGCGAAGTAAATATTCGCTGCTTTACTATTGAAGAGCAGCAGCGCATTGATGCTGAGGTGAAGGCGTTGGCTAATAAGATTGTTATCCCGGGCACCACTGTGACCGTAACCGGTGGAATCGTGACCGGACCTATGCAAAAAACTGCTCAGGCGCAAAAGATGGTGGACGTGTATAAGCGCATCGTGAAGGAAGAATTTGGTGGCGAGGTGAGCGAATGGGTTGCCGGCGGCCTCACTGATGGCAACCGCACCGCTAAATTTGTGCCCACCCTGGATGCTTTGGGCGTAGAAAACTACGATGAGCATACCGACCACGAATCCGTGGATTTGAATACCGCCGTTCCCCGTACTGCAGCTTTTGCTTTAACCTTGGCAGAGCTAGCAGAAGTGTTTTAAAAATTGCGCTCTTATGATATAATATAAGGGTTAAATTTTTAAGATAAGCACGAGGTGTACGTAAATGGCAAAAAAAGGTAATAAATATAAGGGCTACGAGCCCGGCGAGGCATATGACCCTACAGGCGTCAGCAAATACTTAGGCTTGGGTCGTCCCATTGATTTTGGACAGAAGGTCAACAAGCTGGCCATGATGGCAACTATTTTCCTGTGTGTGGCTATCACTTTATGGAAAACATCCGGTGGTATGGATTCTGGCGAAGCAGTAATGTTCTCCCTGACGAGCGGCTTAGGCTTTTTGCTGAGCTATATGATTGCGCAGGAGCTGGACCCCGACCGTCAGCTGGGCGGCATCATCGGCGGTGCACTGACTGTAATCGGGTACTACTTCTTTGGCGCGGGCAACATCATCGTCCTGCTGTGGCTGCTTTTTGTGCTGCGCATGCTGAACCGTAGCTCCGGCGACCGTCATCGCATTGCTGATAACGTGATTATTATCGGCTCTGCTGTGTGGATGGGCAAGGAAGGCTTTTGGGTATATCCTTTGCTGACCGGTGCTGCCTATATTTTAGAAAGCCAAATCAAGGGCGGTTATTTCCGTAGCCTGTATCTGGCTGGTATTTCCTTGGCAGGTTTGGCCATTGCTGAATTCAGCAAGGAGGCTACAGTGCTGACTATGGAAATGATTCTTGTCAACTGCCTGGCGATTATCCTCTTTTTGCCGGAAATTCGTATTGCCGAATATACCCAAGCCAAGGGCGATAAGAACGGCAAACGCCTCTTCCCCAAACGCTTGCAGGCAACCATGGGCTTTTTCTGCATGATGCTGGTGGCTGCCATTTTCCTGCACGGCAACGAGGCAGGCAAGCAGCTGCTGCCTGGCACCATGGCTGCTATGGGCTGTGGCCTGTACCTTTTGGTAGCTTTAATGCGTCATCAGGTTTCTTTTAATAAGTACTAATAAATTTAGCTGGAGGCTTACATCATGAGTGAAAACAGAAAAATTAAATTTACTACGAATAAAGGCACCTTTGTGGCCGAAATGTTTGAGGACAAGGCTCCCTTAACCACCAAAAACTTTATCGAGCTTACCGAAAAGGGCTTTTATAACGGCACCATTTTCCATCGCGTTATCGAAGACTTTATGATTCAGGGCGGTGACCCCACCGGCACCGGTATGGGTGGCCCTGGCTATAAAATTAAGGACGAATTTGGCCCCGGCCTGAAGCATGATGACGAGGGTATTCTTTCCATGGCTAATGCTGGTCCCAACACCGGTGGTAGCCAATTCTTCATTACCCTGGCTCCTACTCCGTGGCTGAATGGTCACCATGCCATCTTTGGCAAAATCGTTGAAGGTATGGAGGTAGTGCGCCTGATTGGTGTAGTTCCCACCGACTTCCGTGACCGTCCGCGTGAAGCTGTTATCATGGAAAAGGTTGAGGTTGTAAAATAATGCCTGCCTATGTATATATGCTGCGCTGCAAGGATGACAGCTTATATACCGGTTGGACTAATGATTTGCAGCATCGGCTGGCTATGCATGCTGCCGGCAAGGGAGCAAAATATACCCGCGGGCGCGGACCGCTAACCTTGGTATATACCGAGGAGCTGGAGGATAAGGAAGCAGCCATGAAGCGGGAATATGAAATTAAGCAGCTTGCGCGCGCAGAAAAGCTGGCTCTTTGCGCTAAATGGCAGCCGAATGAATAAAGTTTTTATAAAAATTCAGATAATTATTTGCTTTTCCTGACGTTTTAGGTTATAATGTACGTTATAAGCTGTGCACTATAGGGAGTATAAGGGCGCTGCATGCTTTACCGTGGCGTAGCTTATTTTTGTGCTAGCTTAGAAGAACAAGTGGCATGAGCTGCCAAAATTAGGGAGGACTAAAATGACTGGTAAAGTAAAATGGTTTAACGCAGAAAAGGGCTACGGCTTTATCCAAAGAGAGGGTGCTAAGGATTTATTCGTACACTTCTCTTCCATTCAAGCCGAAGGCTACAAAACTCTGGAAGAGGGCTGGGACGTTGAATTTGACGTAATTACCGGCGACAGAGGCGAACAGGCTGCCAACGTTAGACACATTTAATAAGTAAGGCATCATCCACGCGATGGTGCCTTTTTTATTGCTAAAGCTTTGCAAAATAGGTTATAAATACGTATAATATAGATAGAGAGATTCGTCTTACGAAGGAGGTTATTATGCGTAAATTATTAAACCTGCTACTGTCCTTGGTGTGCGCTCTGTGGCTAGCTTTGCCCTGTGCTGCAGCTACACGGCAGCCTGTGAGCCAGGATTATATAGATAAATATTTCACTTCGGTGGCGGCGGCGTCCTGTCTAGGTGTGTATCTGCCGGAGGATTCCACCGAGTTTAACTATCTTAGAGCCTATGGCTGGCGCATAATGCCTCAAAAGCTGCGCAGCGGTAGGGTGGAGACTAATTTTGCTATTGCGCACAACTATTTCCCTGAGCTAAAGAAACGTATTTTTTTGGTAACCTTTAGGGGCAGCGCCAATAAAAAGGATTGGTCCATTAACCTTAGGACTCATCGCGTTAATTATGGTGGCAGCACCTTGGCGGAGATGGATGCGCTGGCAAAGGAGCCCCTGCGCAAGGGAGAGCCAGCCGTGCATAGTGGCTTTAATACCTATGTGGATACGGTGCTAAGGAGCTCCGTCTTGGATGAAAAGGGCAGGCTGAAAGGAGTGTTTAAAGCGGTGGCCCAGCGCGCTGATGCGATGCTAGTGCTTAGCGGGCATAGCTTGGGTGGCGCAGCCGCAACACTGCTTGGGCAAAGGTTGATTGATTTAGGTATGCCGCCTGAAAGACTGTGTGTGGTTAGCTTTGGCGCACCTGCAGTGGGCAACGAAGCCTTTGCTAATACTTATGGTAGTCGTTTGCGCCTTTTGCGCATCACCAATACGGCTGACCCGGTGCCGGGCAGCCTGCAAACCTTTTTTGGTGGCTATAAGCAGTTTGGTCAGCATATCAAGTACAGCCTATCCCCGCAAATTAGCAATATACAGCACGATATGGCCATGTATTTTGATTATAGTGTTGGTGATTTTTATAACGAATACGATAGACAGGTGGCCTTAGGACGCATTTTCCCGATGTCGGATAGAAAAATGACCGTTGGCAAGCCCATAGTTGCCCTGTGGATTTTTGAGTCGGAAAACCTAAAAAAGCTAGCGACGATTATGGATTTAAAGCGCTTTGTGACGGATGAATATAAGCGCATGCTGCCCTCCTATATGGTGATGGATAAATCGTTGGGTAAGGATGCTTATGCGCATCAGGATATTGTCCAAAAGAGTCGCTTTGCGGGAGCTGATTATATTTTAGTTTGTGGCATAGATGGCTATCGTCAGCCCCAGGCTGATGGCTGGTATTTGACCTTGGACCAAGCTCTGTTTGATGAGCAGGGGCGGATGCTAACCATGAGCAGCCTAGGCAGCAAGGTTTTGCCGGCTATCGGCAATGTGCAGGCCGTGGGCGAAAG
>USBV01000077.1 GCA_900553055.1 uncultured Phascolarctobacterium sp. | reverse complement strand
AAGGAAATGCGCAATAACGTGAACCGTGCCGTGAACTGCGAAACAGCCAATCTAAACAAGGTGGTGAAGGCGGCGGTGCGCCAGGTGCGCTGCATCAAGTATATCGATGAGCATGGCGGCCTCGCCCAGCTGGAGCCTAATCTGCAGGAAATTGCCCGTATTCGTCTGGAGCATCCCGATGTATCGCTCAACGATTTGATGGAATTTACGAATGGCCTGGGCAAATCCGGCATCAATCATCGCTTGAAAAAGCTGCAGGAGATGGCCATAGGTATGGGTTTGAAATTGGAGCAGGATGAATGATGAAAAAGCTTTTTTATGGCCTTATGGCTGTGCTAATGCTTCTATGTGCTGCAGGAGCAGTTGCTTGGCAGGTAAATGGCGAGCAGTGGCGTGCCGAATACGCGGCCTATCGCAAAACTGGTGCTCCTATTTTGATGTACCATGCAGTGGGCAATGAATATGGCCCCGATTGGCCCAAGAGCCTCATCTTGTCGCCGACTCTGTTTGAGGAGCATATGCGCTATCTTAAGGAGCAGGGCTACACTATTGTGAGCGTGGAGCAGCTGGCCCATCGCTTGGAGCGGGGCGAGAGCGTGGATAAATATATCGCTCTGAGCTTTGATGATGGCTATAAGGATAATCGCAGCAACGCACTGCCGATTATGCAGAAATATGACGCCAAGGGGTCCTTTTTCGTTATCAATAAGGAGATGGGCGACAAGTATCATATGAACGAGGCGGAAATCAAGGAAATGATTGCTGCCGGCATGGAGCTGGGCTCGCACACATATAGCCACGCCCCCTTGGCCAAAATTGATACGAAATATTTAGTGTGGGAGCTGGATACCTCCCGCTATTGGCTGAAGAAAAAATTTGATGGCTATATTGTGCGCACGCTGGCCTATCCTAACGGCAGCTATAATAAAACCGTTATCGCTGCAGCGCAAAAGTATGGCTTTTACCGTGCGCTGACCGGGCATATTGGCCTCAACACCGCAGCGACGTATAAAGCGGCGCCCATGGAAATGTACCGCGTGACCGTGGCCGATGACGGCAATGGCCTCGAGGGCTTCAAAAAGCGCTTGGAGCAGGCCTATTTCTTCGGCTTTTTGCAGACCAAGGGCATTGATATCAACCCCGTGCGTGATTTGTTCGCAGGATATTAAGGTGCTCTAACATGCGCAAAGTTAAATTAGTAATCCAAATGCTGGTGGCGTTTATCACCGCCACCTTTGCTTATACATTACTTTATGAGCCCCATCAGGATACGGTGCGGGCGGCGGTGCAGCAGCAGCTCGCCAAAGCGGCCGTGCCCGCAAGTGCTGAGCCAACACTGGCTTCTACCAGCAAAGCAGTGGTGCTGCCACAGGGCCAGCTGCGTATTACCATGCTGGACGTGGGCCAGGGCGAAGCCATCCTGCTGGAGGATGGCCAGCGCAAAATCATGGTGGATGTGGGCGACAACCGCAAGGACCAGCTGGGCTACGGCGGCAGGACGGCGCTGAAGATGGCTTTGGGCAAGGCCGGGGTGCGGGAAAACGTGGACAAAATCAACACCGTGATTATTTCGCATCATCACGGCGACCATTTGGGCAATATTAAATGGCTGGTCGGCCAATATAAGGTCAGCAATATTTATGACAATGCCATGCCTAACTCCAGCAATGCTATTTCGACTTGGTTGAACACCGAGCTCAGGGCGGGGCATTACCATAACCGGGTGCTCAAAGCCGGGGATAGAGTAGAGCTGGGCAAGGGGTATTATTTTGAGGTGCTGGCTCCGGGTGACTTTTTAAGCAAGCAGGATAAGGAGCGCTTTAATAATACCAGCATCGTTATGAAGCTACATTATGGTAAATTTACGATGCTGTTCACAGGTGACGCAGAGGCGCCGGTGGAGGATTATTTGCAGCAAAAATATGGCAACGCCCTCAAGGCCGATGTGCTGAAGGTGGGGCACCACGGCAGCAAAACCTCCTCCATTTATAAGTTCATCAGCAAGGTGAAGCCACAGTACGCGTTGATTAGCTGTGGCAATAAAGAGATTTATCATCACCCCAATAAGAATGTAGTGGGCAGTCTGCAGCACCTTGGGGCGAAGGTGCTGACGACCTTCGACCATGGTAACATTGTCGTTACTACCGATGGCAAGGAGTTTAAAGTAAGTACTGAACGCTAAATTATAGTGCAAGCCCCTCTCAGCCTCGCAAGCTCGGCAGCTCCCCCCAAGGGGAGCCTTTCTGCTAAAAGAGATTAGTAAGGAGCCTCCTTTTTGACGCAAAGACCCACGTTGTCACAAGCGTAGCGCAGTGAAAACGTGTTGGTCGTGCTAATCCCTTTAGGGAAAAAGGGAGGGGGACCGCTTGCGGTGGAGGAATTTTTACTAGACAAAACTAAGCATTTATTGTATAATACTCTAGTAACTTCATAACAGACAGTTCGTAACCATCCTGTCTCAAAACAAAACTACGGGCGATTACTGGCGCGAGTCAGTAATATTTTTGAAATGCAAGGATTTCGTCTGTAGAAGCGAAATCCTTTTTTATTGCGCCTGTGCTTACGCTGGAAAGGAGCAAAACCATGCAACACCTTAATAATCAAAAGCTTGTTTTTTCTGCCCTGTGCATTGCCCTGTATATTGTGGTCATGATGTGCACGCAAACCTTCGCCTTTGGCCAATACCAAATTCGCATCGCTACTGCCCTGTACGGCCTTAGCGCTCTTTTTCCCTTTTTGGTGCTGCCCTTTGGCTTGGCTAATGTCATCAGCAACACCGTTATGGGTGGCTTGGGCTTGCCCGATATCATCGGCGGTGGTCTGGTTGGTGTCGCCACTACCGGACTCATTGTGCTGGCCAAGCGTGCTGGCTGTGGCAACTGGATTGTGTGGCTGGCTGTAACCTTCGTGCCGGGCCTGTGCGTGCCCCTGTGGCTAGCTCCCCTTTTGAACCTGCCCTACTGGCTCTTAGCATCCAGCCTTTTGGTGGGCCAATGCATCAGCGGCATTGCCAGCTTCATGCTGGTGAGCGCGCTGGAACGCGTAGGAGCGGGCCGTTTTTTCGCAGTTGCAGGAGGTAATAATAAATGACTAGCGGTAGAAGTAAGGAAGAATTGCAGGGTGTGAGCCTGTTAGGCCACAAAACTGCCTATAAAAGTGATTATGCGCCGGAGGTGCTGGAAAGCTTCCCCAATAAGCATCCCGGTAACGATTATTTTGTCAAATTCAATTGCCCCGAATTTACCAGCCTGTGCCCCATGACGGGCCAGCCCGATTTCGCTACCATCTATATTTCCTACGTTCCCGATGAACGCTTGGTGGAGAGCAAATCCCTTAAGCTGTATTTGTTCAGCTTCCGTAATCACGGCGACTTTCATGAGGATTGCGTAAATATCATCATGAAGGATTTGATTAAGCTGCTGGACCCCAAATACATCGAGGTGTGGGGCAAATTCTTACCGCGCGGCGGTCTATCCATCGACCCCTATGCTAACCATGGCAAGCCGGGCACCGAATGGGAGGCAGTGGCCAAAAAGCGCCTCTTCATGCACGATATGTACCCCGAAAATATCAATAATAGATAAAAGCTATGGCAAGCGTGGCAGTCAGTTGGCTGCTGCGCTTTTTATATTGTCCGTATATTTTAAAATAAGGACAAATGTTCTCTTTAATCACTTGACCTAGGGCGGGCAATTTCATATAATATGAGTAGATATTACGGCATTGCTGTAGTAACGCTAGGGCAATGCAAGGATGGATTTGCTGAGATTATATTGTTGACTAGCAAAGCAGGTGAAATAATGGACTTTCAAATCAAGGCTCCCTTTGAGCCGGCCGGGGACCAGCCCCAGGCTATAGAAAAATTGGCAGCAGGCGTGGAAAAGGGACTGCGCACGCAGGTGCTCTTGGGCGCAACCGGCACGGGTAAAACCTACACCATTGCCCAGGTTATCAACAAAGTGCGTAAGCCCACGCTCGTTATTGCTCACAACAAAACGCTGGCGGCTCAGCTAGCCAGTGAGCTCAAGGCCTTCTTCCCCGATAACGCGGTGGAATATTTTGTTTCCTACTACGATTACTACCAGCCGGAGGCCTATATTCCCCAATCCGACACTTATATTGAAAAGGATGCGTCCATCAATGACGAAATCGATAAGCTGCGCCACTCCGCGACCAGCGCCCTCTTCGAGCGCAAGGATGTCATCATCGTGGCCAGCGTCAGCTGTATTTATGGCTTGGGTGCGCCGCAGGAGTACTATGATATGGTGCTGTCCTTGCGCCTAGGTCAGATTATTGATAGGCAAAAAATTTTGCACAAGCTGGTGGAAATTCAGTACGACCGCAATGATATCGACTTTAAGCGTGGCAGCTTTCGTGTACGCGGCGACGTGATCGAGGTTATCCCCGCGGCCTACGGCGAAAAGGCTGTGCGCATCGAAATGTTTGATGACGAGGTGGACCGCATTTTGGAATTCGATGTGCTCACCGGCGAGGTGCTGGCACAGCGCAACCATGTGGCAATTTTCCCCGCATCCCACTATGTCACTAGTCGCGAAAATCTAGAGCGCGCTATGGGTGATATTCGCGAGGAGCTAGCGGAGCGCCTGGACTATTTGACTCATAATTTTAAGCTTTTGGAGGCGCAGCGCCTGGAGCAGCGCACCAATTACGATTTGGAAATGATGAACGAGATGGGCTATTGCTCCGGCATCGAAAACTATTCGCGGCATTTGGCGGGACGCAAGGCGGGCGAGCCTCCCTTTACGCTGGTGAACTATTTTCCCAAGGATTTTTTGCTCGTTATTGACGAGTCCCATGTGACGCTGCCGCAGATTCGCGCTATGTACGCCGGCGACCGCTCCCGTAAGGAGATGCTGGTGGAGCATGGCTTCCGTCTGCCATCCGCCTATGATAACCGCCCCCTAACCTTCGACGAATTTCAGGAGCAGATTCATCAGGCGATTTATGTTTCCGCAACGCCTGCGGCATACGAAATGGAGCAGGCCCAGCAGGTAGTGGAGCAAATTATTCGTCCTACGGGACTATTGGACCCGCAAATTGAAATTCGCCCCATTAAGGGTCAAATAGATGATTTATTGAGCGAAATTAATAAGGTCGCTGCAGCCAACGAGCGCGTGTTGGTGACGACACTGACGAAGCGCATGGCCGAGGATTTGACGGAATACCTAAAGCAAGCCGGTGTGCGCGTGCGCTATCTGCACTCGGAGATTGCCACTATCGAAAGAGCGGAGATTATTGACAGCCTGCGGGCTGGCAAATTCGACGTTCTGGTGGGCATCAACCTGCTGCGCGAAGGTCTGGATTTGCCAGAGGTGAGCCTGATTGCCATCCTCGATGCGGATAAGGAGGGCTTTTTGCGCAGTGACACCGCCATGATCCAGACGATAGGTCGAGCAGCGCGTAACGCGCACGGACGCGTTATTATGTACGCGGACCGCATTACGGATAGCATGCAGCGCGCCATCGACGAGACCAATCGCCGCCGCGAGAAGCAGGAGGCCTATAACAAGGCACACAAGATTACGCCGAAAACGATTTACAAGGAGCAACGCCAGCTCATCAAGCTGACGAAGGTGGCCGAAAGCGACGAGCACGGCGAATATGGCAGTAAGGCGAAGAAGGCGCGCTCCAAGAAGGAGCTCACTGCGCTGGCGCGGGAGCTGGAGCGGCGTATGCAGGAGGCGGCCAAGGCGCTCGATTTCGAGGCTGCTGCCGAGCTGCGTGACCAGCTGATAATTATTAAGGGTCAGTTGGGGCAGAAGTTGGAGCCGAAAAAGAAGAGGTAAATATGCAAGAAAAACTAATTGTTAAAGGCGCACGCCAACACAATTTAAAAAATATTAACGTTGAAATTCCGCGCAACAAGCTCGTGGTCATCACAGGCCTGAGCGGCAGCGGGAAGTCCAGCCTGGCCTTTGACACCATTTACGCCGAGGGCCAGCGCCGCTACGTGGAAAGCCTTTCCGCCTACGCGCGCCAATTTCTCGGTCAGATGGACAAACCTGAGGTGGATTACATCGAGGGCCTCAGCCCTGCGATTTCCATCGACCAAAAAACCACCAGTCGCAACCCCCGCTCCACAGTGGGCACGGTGACGGAAATTTACGACTATCTGCGCCTTTTATGGGCGCGCTGCGGCGTGCCGCACTGCCCGAAGTGCGGCAAGGAAATCCGCCAGCAGACCGTTGACCAGATGGTGGACGCAATCGTCGCCTATCCCGAAGGCACGAAGCTGATGGTGCTGTCGCCCGTCATCCGTGGCAAAAAGGGCGAGCATGTCAAGGTGTTCGAGGAGGCGCGCAAGAGCGGTTTCGCGCGCGTGCGGGTGGACGGCGAGCTGTACCGGCTGGAGGAAGTGCCGGCGCTGGACAAAAAGAAGAAGCACTCGATTGAAATCGTCGTTGACCGCCTGATTGTCCGCCCCGGCAAGGAGTTCCAGAGCCGTCTGGCGGATTCCATCGAGACAGCGACGAAGCGCTCCGGCGGCTTGGTCATCATGGACATGATGGACAAGGGCGAGCTGCTCTTCTCCATGAATTACGCCTGCCCGGACTGCGGCATCTCCATCGAGGAACTCAGCCCGCGCATGTTCTCCTTCAACAGCCCCTATGGCGCGTGTCCGGCGTGCAGCGGGCTGGGCTACCGCATGGTGGTAAGTACAGATATTCTGTTCCCGGATAAGTCGCTGTCCCTGCGGCAGGGCGGACTGAACGCGATGGGCTTCGGTTCGGCGGATGGCGACGGCGTGACGGCGCAGTACTTCCAAGCCTTATGTGACAAGTACGGCTTCACGATGGATACGCCGATTCAGGAGATTCCCGAAGCGGGCATCCATGCCCTGCTTTACGGCACGGGCAGCGAGAAGCTGACCATGACCTATGACACGCCCAGCGGCAGGGGAACGTATTCCACGACGTTCGAGGGCGTGATTCCGTCCTTGGAGCGCCGCTATGAGGAAACAGGCAGTGAAGCCATGAAAGCCGCCTATGAAGAATACATGGCGGAAGAACCCTGCCCCGTCTGCCACGGCAAGCGATTGAAGCCGGAAGCGCTGGCGGTCACGGTCGGCGGCAAGAATTTGTATGAGGTGTCCAGCCTGTCCATCACGGATGCGCGGGCGTTCTTTCAGTCGCTGGCGCTGACGGAGAAGGAAAGCATGATTGCCGCGCAGATTTTGAAGGAAATCAACGCGCGCATGGGCTTTCTGGAGGACGTCGGGCTGGGCTACCTGACATTGGCGCGCGCGGCAGGGTCGCTGTCCGGCGGCGAGGCACAGCGAATTCGGCTGGCGACGCA
>USBV01000076.1 GCA_900553055.1 uncultured Phascolarctobacterium sp. | reverse complement strand
GCGACCTTGGCTTATGTTTTGTTGCCGTATCGCGTCGACTTGTATATAATACCACAGCCAGTTTTTAATGTCAATACCTTTTTGCAAGTTTTTTTGAGTTTTTTACTGCTTTTTTCCAAACTGTCTTTTCACCTTTAATATAGCCACTTCTTTTCACACAATTAATTCCTAAATAATATGACAAAAGCATGCGATGATGATATAATAGAAGTGCTGTGCATTATGAAAGATAATCATAGCCAATTATACTAATAGAGAGGTAGAAAATGTTAAAGGCACTTAAATTTTTAGTCATCTGCGTCATTTGCCTGATGATTATGGGAGCTTCTGTGCTTTATGGCTTCTCCAGCCTGTTTGCACCTCCCAATATGGATGAAACATTAATCCCTGATGCCGCATCGCAATTCTATGATATAAATGGCAATGTCATTTATACAACACTTTCAGAGGAGCGACGCATTCCCGTCACTATCGACAAAATTCCCAAGCATGTGCAACAAGCCTTTATTGCTATTGAAGATAATCGCTTCTACGAGCACAGTGGTATTGACTACCGGGGCACCGCTCGCGCGCTTGTTTCCACCTTAAGTGGTCGCGAGGTGCAGGGCGGCAGCACCATTACTCAGCAGCTTGCCAAAAATGCTTTTTTAACTCAGGAGCGTTCCATCGTTAGAAAGATAAAGGAAGCATTTATTGCTAAGGAGCTGGAGCACAAATATACTAAGGATGAAATCCTTACTATGTACCTCAACCAAATCTATTTTGGTCAGGGTGCTTATGGTATTGAAAGTGCATCCATGTATTATTTTGGCAAACATGTGCAAAATCTGGATGTTGCAGAAGCTGCAACCTTAGCCGCTATTCCTAAAAGCCCCAACTATTATAATCCCTTTGAAAATCCTAAGGAAAGCAAGAGCCGTCAAGAGCTAGTAATTGACCAAATGGTAAAATACGGCTTTATCTCTGCTGATTCTGGCACTAAAGCCAAGGCTAAAAAGCTCGTTTACAGCACTTCTCACAAGCAAAAGAATAACCCCCGCGGTTACTTCTTTGATATGATTAGCCAAAAGGTTATTGCCGAAGTCGGTGCTGATGCTCTCTATAAGGGTGGCTTGAAGATTTACACCACCTTAGATATGGACATGCAAATAGCTGCTGAAAAAGCTATGCACCATCTTCCCAGCTATTATACCGATGGCAATAAGCTCACCCAGCCGCAAATGGCACTTGCTGCCGTCGATCCCAAAACAGGCTATGTTAAAGCCATGATTGGTGGCCGCGGTCAGGATAAATTCAACCGTGCGACCTTGGCTGTGCGTCAACCCGGTTCTGCCTTCAAGCCCTTCGTTTATTTGACGGCAATGCAAAACGGCTTTACTCCCGCTAGTATTATTGAAGATAAAGAGGAAGAGTTTGCAAAGGGTTGGAAGCCGCAAAACTCTGATATGCAATGGCACGGCAAGGTTAGCCTGCGTACTGCTTTGAAGCGTTCTTTTAACGTTCCCACGATTAAGCTTGCGCGCGAAGTTGGCGTGGACAAGATTGTAGCCAACGTTGAAAAAATGGGCATTTCCACTTTGGTTGATTCCGGCGCATATAGTGATGTCAACCTGGCTATGGCCTTGGGCGGTCTCAGCAAAGGTGTCAATCCCCTGGAAATGGCTTCCGCTTATGGCGTTTTCGCTACTAACGGTCTTTATAGCAAGCCGATTGCTCTGCTCAAAATCGTAGACCGTGACGGCAAAGTTCTCTATCAAGCTAAAACCCAAGCTAAGCGTGTTGTGGATGCAGCTTCTGCTTATCTCACTACTAACATGCTGCAGGATGTACTCGTTAGTGGTACCGCCGGCGGCATGGGCATTGGTCGCCCGGCAGCAGGTAAAACCGGCACCACCGATACCTACATCGATGCTTGGTTTGTTGGCTATACACCCGATTTAAGCACTGCAGTTTGGGTTGGCGACGATAATAATAAGCCCATGCAACGCATGTATGGCAGTGGCGCCCCCCTTTCCATTTGGCATGAGTTTATGATTAATGCGCTCGCTTCCACGCCGCGCACCGGCTTTAGCAATCCTGGTGTAGTTGTTCCTGCCGAACCTGAAATCAAGCAGGACGAGGAAGAGAAGGACAAGGATAAAGAAAATATTACCAAGGAAGCAGTTAAAGCCGACACAAAAGCCCCTGCTACCAGCACGCCAAAAACTCCTATCGTAAGCACTAAGCCGAGCACACAAAGGAAAAGCATGAAGGAACGCATTAACGAGATTATGGGTAAACCCACCGTAAGCACACAGCCTAAAAAGAATTAAAACTTATTTACCGCAGTTCTATAATGGACTGCGGTTTTTTCTTGCTATTTTCTACTTATTTATGTATACAGTATGCACGTAAGTGTGCTATAATAGATTTAGCAAGAATTAAATTACTATTATTTACATAAAGGAGGACAAACATGGATAAAAAGCCCGTAAAGATTATGGAAACTGTTCTTCGTGATGGCCATCAGTCTTTGGCTGCCACAAGAATGCGTATCAACGATATGTTGCCCGCTTTAGAAAGAATCGACAATGTTGGTTATTATGCCGTTGAAGCTTGGGGTGGCGCCACCTTTGACGCTTGCCTGCGCTTTTTAAACGAGGACCCTTGGCAACGTCTGCGTATTTTGAAAAAGCATCTCCCTAAAACTCCTATTCAAATGCTGCTGCGCGGCCAAAACATCTTAGGCTATAACCATTATGCTGATGATGTTGTACGTGAATTCGTAAAACGCTCCGTAGCCAACGGCGTTTCCATTATTCGTATTTTTGACGCTTTAAACGACACTCGTAATTTGGAATGCGCTATGCGTGCAGCCAAGGAAGCCGGCGCACATGTGCAAGGCTGCATTGTTTATACCATCAGCCCCTATCACCAGGACAGCAATTTTGTAGAATTAGGTAAAGAATTGGCACAAATGGGTGCTGATTCCATCTGCATTAAGGATATGGCTGGTCTGCTGCGTCCCTATGCAGCAGAAAGCTTAGTGCGCAGCCTGAAGACCGAGGTTGGTCTTCCTGTTGATTTGCACACCCATTTTACCAGCGGCATGGGTGATATGACCCTGCTGAAGGCTGTTGAAGCCGGTGCAGACATTATCGATACTGCACTGTCCCCCTTTGCTACCTCCACCAGCCAGCCCTGCACCGAGTCCATGGTTGCTACCCTGCAAGGTACTCCTTATGACACCGGTATCGAGTTACCCGCCTTGAATGATTTGGCTGATTATTTCAAGGACGTGCGCAAGAGCCTGACTAATGATTTCAATCTGAATCCTAATATTCCTATTGACCCCAAGGTTTTAACCTTCCAAATCCCCGGTGGCATGCTTTCCAATTTGTTGAACCAAATGAAGGAAATGGGTGTTGCTGATAAATATCCGCAACTTCTCGAGGAAATGCCCCGCGTGCGCGCTGAATTGGGTTATCCCCCGCTGGTAACTCCCACCAGCCAAATCGTTGGCTCCATGGCTGTTTTGAATGTAGCTTTGGGCCGCTACAAAATGATTCCTCGCGAGGTTAAGGATTTGATTTTGGGCAAATATGGCCGCACTCCGGGACCGATTGACCCCACCGTGCGTAAATTGGCCATCGGTGATGCTCCGCAAATAGACCATCGCCCTGCCGATGATATTGAGCCTCAGCTGAAGAAGCTGAAGGAAAAACTGGCTGAGGAAGGCTTCCCCAATGCTCCTATCGAGGACGTATTGAGCTACGCTTCCTTCCCCGAAGTAACTTTGAACTTCCTGCGCCACAGCAATATCGGCATGCATTTCCACGACATGTAAATAATGCTCACGTAAGCAAAAAGACCTGTTCCCACAAGGGAACAGGTCTTTTTTAGCGTTCATATTATATTCTACCGCAGTACCTCCTTCTTCTCTGGCAGCTCCAAGCGGAAGAAGTCGTACAACGCCTGCGCCGCAGTGCTGTTCATGCCATCCACCGAGGCCAGCTCCTCCACGCTGGCCGCTTTCATCGCATCCAGCGTTTTGAAGGCCTTCCACAGCGCCTGCCGGCGCTTCGGCCCAATGCCCTCCACGTGATCCAGCACAGAGACGAGATTGCGCTTGCCACGCAGCTTGCGGTGGAAGGTAATCGCAAAGCGATGCGCCTCGTCACGAATGCGCTGAATAAGGTGCAGCGCCGCACTGTCACGGTCGAGTAAAATGCTTGTGCTTTGGTGTGGAATAAAAATTTCCTCCTCACGCTTCGCGAGGCCCACCACAGGCAAATCTGCCAAGCCCAGGCCACGAATAACCTCCAACGCCGAGCTCAGCTGGCCCTTACCGCCGTCGATAACCACCAAATTGGGCAAATCCTCGTAGTCCTTGTAGCGACGGTACACAACCTCCTGCATGGACTTAAAGTCGTCCGGCTTACCCTCAGCAGAAACAATTTTGTACTTACGATAATCCTTCTTGCTAATGCTGCCATTGCGAAAAACAACCATCGAGGCCACAGTTTCGCTGCCCTGCGTATGCGAAATATCGAAGCAATCCATGCGCTCAAGTGAATGCGCCAATCCCAGCGCCTGCTGCAGCTCCTCCGCCGCCTGCTCGTCGTTTTTCAACGACAGGCTGCCCTTGCGCAAGCGCTCCTGCAACAGCTTCAGCGCGTTATCATTAGCTAGCTGCAGCAGCTCGCGCTTCACGCCCCGCTGGGGCGTGAGCAGCTCCACCTTGCGCTCCGCCTTCTCGCGCAGCCACAGCTCAATTAGCTGCTGCTCCTCTGCCTGCGGCAGCTGGGGCAGCACTATTTCCCGTGGAATAAAGGTAGCCTCGTTATAGTATTGCTTGATAAACGCTGTCAGCACCTCTTGGGGCGCCTCACCACCATCCTGCAGGAAGAAATTATCCCGCCCAATGAGCTTGCCCTTGCGCACAAAGAAAATCTGCAAGCAATTGCCCGTCATATCCTGTGCAAAGCCAATAATATCCATATCGCCACCATTATTGGTGACCGCCTTTTGCGACTCGTTGAGCCGCTCCACCGCCTGCAGCTGGTCGCGCAAACGTGCTGCCTCTTCAAAGGCATACTCTTCCGCTGCCTGCTGCATGCGCTGCTTTAAATCGCGCTCCAGCTCCGTCGTACGCCCATCCAACACCATGCATACAGACTTAATCATCTTGCCGTACTCGTCCTTGGAAACATAGCCCGCGCAAGGCGCAAGGCAACGCTTGATGTGGTAATTTAGGCACGGCCGGTCAGGATTCATCTTGCGGCAGGTGCGCAGGGGGAACATGGTTTTTAAAAGCTTCATCGTCTCATACATGGCGCCTGCGTCAGCATACGGGCCGTAATATTTCGCCCCATCGCGCATGAGGCGCCGCGTCATATGCAATCGCGGAAAATCCTCCTGCATCGTCACCTTAAGATAAGGATAGCTTTTGTCGTCCTTCAGGCTAATATTATAACGCGGGCGATATTTTTTGATGAGATTGCACTCTAAAATCAGGGCCTCTACCTCGCTGGAAGTAATGATGGTTTCGATTTCCGCAATTTTGGCCACCATTGCCCGCACCTTAGGCGTATGGCTGGCTAGATTGCGAAAATAGCTGCGCACGCGGTTTTTTAACACCACAGCCTTGCCCACGTAAATAACCTTGCCCTCGGCGTCATGCATCAAATACACGCCGGACTTTTCTGGGAGCACTGCCAGCGCATTTTTTATGCTATCGCTAAAGCCTTCTGCCAAAGTACTCATACATACCACCCATTGTGCTTGGCCTTGGCCAGCTCCTGCTTAATATATTGACCGGTGTAGGATTTTTTCACCTTGGCTACCTCCTCCGGCGTGCCGCAGGCCACCAGCGTGCCGCCCTTGTCGCCGCCCTCGGGGCCCAAGTCGATGATATAATCAGCCACCTTGATGACATCCAGATTATGCTCGATAACGATTACGCTGTCGCCACCCTCAACCAAGCGCTGCAAAACCTCAAGTAGCTTGTGCACATCTGCGATATGTAGACCCGTCGTGGGCTCATCAAGGATATACACTGTGCGGCCCGTGCTGCGGCGGGACAGCTCAGTGGCTAATTTTACGCGCTGCGCTTCGCCACCGCTGAGCGTAGTTGCCGCCTGACCGAGATGGATATAGCCCAGGCCCACGTCCTCCAGCACCTCCAGCTTGCGATAAATACGCGGCAGATTTTTGAAGAACTCGCAGGCCTCACTAACGGTCATATCGAGCACCTCGGCAATATTTTTGCCCTTGTAGTGCACCTCTAGCGTGTCGCGATTATAGCGGGCACCATGGCACACCTCGCAGGGCACATATACGTCCGGCAAAAAGTTCATCTCAATCTTATTCATGCCATCGCCCTTGCAGGCCTCGCAGCGACCACCCTTCACGTTAAAGCTGAAGCGGCCGGACTTATAGCCACGCATTTTAGCCTCATTAGTCTGGCTAAAGAGCTCGCGGATGAAGTCAAAAACGCCTGTGTAGGTCGCAGGATTGGAGCGCGGTGTGCGCCCAATAGGTGATTGGTCAATATTGATAACCTTGTCCACCAGCTCCAGTCCCTCAATCCTGTCGTGCTCTGCGGGACGCAGACGGGCGCCGTTAAGCTTGGCACCGAGAGCATTATATAAAATATCGTTGATGAGCGTGGATTTGCCGCTGCCGCTAACACCTGTCACCACAGTAAACACGCCCAAGGGAATGGAAACATCGATATTCTTCAAATTATTGGCCCGTGCACCCTTGATGGTAAGATAGCGTCCATCTAAGGAACGACGATGCTTGGGCACAGGGATGAATTTGCGGCCGCTTAAATAGGTTCCGGTCATGGAATTAGCCACCTGCTTGATTTCCTCCACCGTACCTTGAGCCACCACTTGGCCGCCGTGCTCGCCTGCACCTGGACCGATGTCGATAATCTGGTCCGCCGCATACATCGTTTCTTCATCGTGTTCCACGACCAGCAAGGTATTGCCCAAATCACGCAAATGCTTGAGCGTTTCCAAAAGCTTGCCATTATCGCGCTGGTGCAGACCAATGCTGGGCTCGTCCAGGATATAGAGCACGCCGGTTAGGCCGCTACCGATTTGCGTAGCCAAGCGCCTCGCCGCCACTCAAGGTGCCAGCACTGCGGTCTAATGTGAGGTAATCAAGGCCCACATCGTTGAGGAACTGCAGGCGCGCCATGATTTCCTTCAGCACTTGGCGGGCAATAAACTGTTGGCGCTCGGTAAGCTTAAGATTAGCAAAAAAGTGCAGGCAATCGCGCACGGTGAGCGCGGTGACCTGACAAATATTTTTGCCGCCGATTAAAATGGATAAAACCTCCGGCTTTAACCGACTGCCGTGGCAGACGG
>USBV01000075.1 GCA_900553055.1 uncultured Phascolarctobacterium sp. | reverse complement strand
CAGCTTGCAGCGGAACAAGGTTGCCCCTATGCCCCACAGCACCACCAGCACGGCCAGCAGCAGCCATGCCGTGGGGCGCTGCACCAGCAGTACCAGCAGCAAAAGGCCGCACAGCACCGCCAGACTGGCCGTGAGCATTTCCAGTGTCCATCTCGGTTTACGTTTCATTGGTTTTTTGCCTCCTCAGACGCTGCACCGCTTTGCGGTGCGCCCGGATCAGACCTCCATCAGGATGGGCAGGATCATCGGGCTGCGCTTGGTGCGCCGGTAGATATAGCTGCTCAGTGCCTCACGCACACGGGTCTTTACGCTGTTCCAGTCCCGGACATGCTCGTCCACACAGCGCTCCAGTGCATTTTCCACAATGCTCTGGGCACCGTCCATCAGGCTCTCGTTCTCGCGCACATACACGAAGCCCCGGCTTACCAGATCCGGTCCGGCCAGCACCTTGCCGGTCTTGCTGTCCACGGTAGCCACGATGATGACAAGACCGTCCTCGGAGAGGTGCTTGCGGTCCCGCAGCACCACGTTGCCCACATCGCCCACGCCAAGGCCATCCACCAGCACCTTGCCGGCCTGCACCTTGCCGTTAATACCAATGCTATTTTTAGTGAGCTCAATCACGCTGCCGTTTTCGGCAATCACAATATTTTCCATGGGCATGCCCAGGCTTTGCGCCAAATTAGCATGCTTAATCAAATGGCGGAACTCACCATGCACCGGAATAAAGAATTTGGGGCGCACTAAATTATGCACCAGCTTAATCTCCTCCTGGCTGGCATGGCCGGAAACATGCACGCCATTGCTCTTTTCGTAAATAACATCCGCACCCAGCTTGTACAAATGGTCGATGGTGCGCGAAACCAGCTTTTCGTTGCCGGGAATCGGCGTAGCAGAGATAATCACCGTATCACCGGGCATAATATCCACCTTTTTGTGGTCGTTCATAGCCATGCGGGTTAGCGCGCTCATAGGCTCGCCCTGACTGCCGGTGGTAATGATAACAATCTTATCGGGAGTATAGTTATGTGCTTCATCAATATCAATAATCTCGCCCTCAGGAGCCTTAAGATAGCCCAGCTCCTTGGCGATGCTCACAACATTCACCATGCTGCGGCCAATTACTGCCACCTTGCGATCGTATTTCATAGCCGCATCAATAACCTGCTGAATGCGATGCACATTACTGGAGAAGGTCGCTACAATAATGCGGTTTTTGGCATAGCGGAACTCGTCATCAAAGGTTTTACCCACCATTTTTTCGCTGGGAGTAAAGCCGGGGCGCTCCGCATTAGTGCTATCGGCTAGGAGCGCCAGCACGCCGCGGTCGCCATATTCGGCAAATTTATTGAACTCAGTAACCTGGCCATCCACCGGGGTATGGTCAATTTTAAAGTCACCGGTATGAATAATCGTACCAATGGGCGTATTAATAGCAATAGCAATAGCGTCGGGAATGCTGTGATTTACGCGGATAAAATCCAGCTTAAAGGCACCGGCAGTGATTTTATCGCCGGGCTTAATAGTGCGGCAGTTTTCGGAGCTAACGCCATTTTCCTTCAAACGGCCCTCCAAAATGCCCAGAGTAAGTGCGGTACCATATACGGGGCAATCAATCTGCTTCATAACATAGGGCAGTGCACCAATATGGTCCTCGTGACCATGAGTTAAAAAGATACCCTTCAGTTTATCTTGATTTTCGATTAAATAGCTAATATCAGGAATTACTAAATCAATGCCCAGCATGTCGTCCTCGGGGAACATTAAGCCGGCATCGATTAAAATCATATCATCACCATAACGAAAGACAGTCATATTCTTACCGATTTCGCCCAGACCGCCTAACGGAATGATTTGTACTTTATTTTGAAATTTTCCCAAAAAAAATACACCTCCAATTTTTTGTTTTGCATTATATCCGTACAAATGTCAAATGTTTTTTATTTTAGGGTACACTGTGTCCGCACACATACTCTCCACTATATTATACACTAAGAATCCCATTCTGACAAATATGCTGCTTACATTTTTGTAGCAAAATGGTGACAAAATTTGTGTAAAATATAAAGCAAGCCGACAAGAGCTGCCAGAAAACAACCCTTGTCGGCTTTTAATGTGTCTAAAATACTATTATTCTTAGGTATCACTTCAACGTGCGCAAATACTCCTTTTGCTCCGGCGTAATGCGATAGCTTTCGCAGGCCTTTTGAAGCGCCTTTTTGTGACTCCATGCTGGCAACAAACGCTGCTCAAAATAAGGAATAGTGGCTGCATATTGCTTAGCCAAGGCTGTGGCAAAGAACCAGGCTACCATCATCTTGACATAGTACTCTTCATTTCTATCTGCAGCTACCCAAGCTAAAAATTCGGGCTTAAACCACGCGTCCAAATAAAAGCTCATCAGCATTTCCATGCCAAAGCGAATGGTATAAGCATGCTCGCTACCCATCCATTTTTTAATTGACTCAAGAGTAGCCTCCGGCTGCTTTTTGAGCACCTTAGGACTAAGCTGGTCGCAGGTAGCCCAATTATCAACGAAAGGCAGAAAGCGCTCCAGCTCCTGCACGCACTGGTCATAATCCTTCAACTCATTGATAAGAAAGGCATGCAGCTGGTTTTCGTCAAAATATTTATGGGGCAGCTCCTGAAAAAAGGCGGCTGCCAGCTCGCTACCACGCAGCTCCTTGGCTAAAGCACGCGCATGGCAGGCGTGCGCACGCCAATAATAGTGCTTTTCGCCACAGTAGGCAGCAGCTTAGCCTGAAAATCACGGTAGCCAGAGTCACTAAGCGCCTGTAATTTTTCAACAATTACATCCATAAATATCCTCCCATCTACGAAATATATCCATATTTACAAAAAACAGCAAGAGCAAGCATCACGCCAACTCCTGCTGTTTCTTAGCCTAAAAATAAAGTTACCAAGCCAAAGCACACCGGCTGGTGCAAAAGATAAATCTCTAAGCTACGCAAGCCTAAACGAGAAAACAGGGGCACGCGCCAATGCAAAATGCCACCCAAGCAATCCTTGGCCTGCAAAAAGGCATATAAATAATAGCCAAAAAAGTACGCGCCCAGCCACGGCAGCAGCGGAAAATAGTCGCTGGAATAAAAATCTGCCGGTGGCAGCCCCAGTGGCGTCAGCCAGTTTGTGCTGTACCAAGCTTCCGGCACAGCTATAGCAAACAAGCCTGGCAAGCCCCACAGGCCATTATCCAGCTCGAAGCAGGTCCAAAACACAAGTAAACCGCACAGCATTCCCCACACAGGTGGCAGCTTGCATGCCCAACGCTGGCACAAGCCCATGAGCAGCGTAGCACAGCCCATAAAGTTTAAAATGCCGAACCAAATTGTTTCCGAGGGGATGAAGAGAATGGTAATTAAGGTTATTACCAAGCCCAATAGATTGAGCTCCAGCCCACGGCGCAGGCTGGACTTGCTCCCCAGCCGCCAAACAAAGCCCGCCATAGCGATAAAAACAAAACAGGTGCCCTCCTGCCAAATGCGGCAATAGAGCTGTTGGCCCCACTCGGGATTGCGCCCGTAAACGTGATAAATATCATACAACAAATGATAGAGCACCACACCGCTAATGCACAAGCCGCGCAGGGCATCCACAAGGTGGTAACGCTCTGTAGTTGTGGCTTGCTGGCGCGGTTTTGTTGCCATCGTCTCCATTTGTCACATCCTCGATTTTGGGCTTAGCTATTATTAATGCTTATTTTACTTCTACCAATTTAATGTGGAAGTTCAATTCCTTGCCAGCCATTTCATGGTTAGCATCAAAGGTAATATTGGTTTCGTCCTTGTCGGTTACAAGAACAGGCACAGGACGGCCATAATTATCGCGCAAATATACACGTTGGCCAACCTCCAATGTTTCGGAGCCCGGCAGCTGAGCGATGGGCATGGTGAAAATAGCCTCAGGATTAGCTTCGCCATAGGCTTCTGCAGGCATCAGGTGGATATCCACCTCAGCGCCCAGCTCCATATCGGCTACAGCAGCGTCAAAGCCTTTAATCATTTGGCCAGCGCCGCACACGAACTCCAGCGGCTCGCCACGGTCATAGGAAGAATCAAATTGTTTACCATCGTTAAAGGTTCCTTTATAGTGCACGCGGCAGGTTTTGCCCACATTGCGACCAGTTAATGCATTACTCATTTTACTTCACTCCTTGTTTTTTTCCCTCACCATAATTGCCCGGGCAATTTTTGCTTTGCCTTGGGCGGAAATTGCTTATCAAAGGCCTCGGCCTCCGCTTCGTCCACAAAATAACCCGCAGGGTCGCGATAGACACCCTTAACCTTAGCCAAAAAGCCAGGCTCAAGCTCCTTCACGATGAAATAGTCCGCCTCCGAGTCATCGGCATAGGTAATGCCCACGCTTTTACCAAGCACGAAGCCAGTCTTGCCGTAAAAATCAATGTTGCCTTCGGTGCACAACGCGCCAGCACCCAGTTTACAGGCCAACTCCATGGAATATTCCAGCAGGATGAGGCCATAGCCTTGATGCTTGTATTCCGGCGCAATGCCAATGGGGCCAAAGGTCACAACGGGCAGCGTCGCACCATCCTCTAAAATAACTGCGCTACGCATGTACAGCACTTGGCCGATAAGCTGACCATCCAGCTCCATGACTAAATCTAGCTCCGGCACAAAGGCTGCTTCTTCGCGCAGCTGGTGCAGCACATAATGCTCTAGGCAGCCGGGGCGATAAACGTTCCAAAAGGACTCGCGCACAAGATTTTCCACAGCAAATCGCTCTTCCACGCGCTCCAGACGAATAGTAATTTCCTTGTTGGTTTTGGGATTAATAGTTGTAAATACAGAATTACTCATGATGTTACCTCCGTTATTCTTGCTTTAAATTTTGTTAAAACTTAAACCCAAGAAGCCGAGAGGCTTGCTTGATACGCAGCACAACCTCCCGGTTACGCTACAATATCCATTGCGTTAAAAATTTTCAAAAAGCATTCTCCTTAGCATAAATTTGAAAAAGCAGGTTAAGCCTTAGGGCTTACCGCTCTTCCTTATAAAAGAATTTTTGCAGCTTCTATTATAGCAATAAAAGCGTTTTTCAACAAGCTTTTTACCCTCACTAGGGCACAATTTGTACTTATACTTTATCCACTGACACTGCACAATCGGTTCGATTTACGCTCCTGTAATGAATCTTTTCTCAAAACAGGCGTTTACTTTGTATCCATTACTTTTTATTTGTTTTTTGCTCCAACAGCTTGAGAGAAGCAAAATAATCCTGTTCAACTGCACTAAAAGTGCGGGCTTTGTATTTCCTGTATTCTTCTGTAGCTTTATCAACTGCCTGCTCATGGGAAACACTTCCATTGCCACTCAGGAGCTGCTCTCCTCCCATGGTAAGTATACGATCTAAATGTTCCGCCCAATCCTGCATAGTCATTGCCTGCTCTCGCTCTGCCTGTCTTTCTGCAAAATCAAGATAGCCAGATACCAGTTGTCCCATAGCTCGAAGCTCTTTTTCATCCAAATAGTTCTTAGCAACAACTACTTCTTTGAGTGTTGGTTGATTTCCCACAAAAGTCCTCAGCCCCATGAATTCTTTTTCAGCATCCGCCCGTGTGAATATCACCTCTGCTACTGTATGACCATGAATAGCATAGTGGATTTTATTCTGAACCTTTTTAAAAAACTGTATAGAAATTTCTGCTTTTGGATTATAGTCAATGCTTGTGGCATATATCTCAAGTACTTGACGATAGAATACCTTTTCCGAAGCACGGATGTCGCGAATACGTTCTAGCAACTCCTTAAAGTAACCACCACCACCAAGTTCTTTAAGGCGTTCATCATCTATCGCAAACCCTTTTCGCATATACTCTTTCAGAATACCAGTTGCCCAAATACGAAACTGTACCCCTCGCTGGGATTTTACGCGGTAACCAACAGAAATGATAACATCTAGATTGTAGTAATCTACTTGATACTTTTTTCCATCAGCAGCAGTTGTTGCAAATTTTGCAACAACTGAATCTTGATACAATTCACCTTCTGCAAAAATGTTTTTTATGTGTCTAGAAATGGTTGATTTATCTCGCTGGAATAATACTGCCACCTGATCAAGTGATAACCAAACAGTATTCTCATCGAAGGAAGCCTCAATTTTAACCAATCCATCATTAGTTGTATAAATTATAATATTTGATTTTTGCATCTTTTTGTCCATAAAGCCTCATTCTACATTATTTCACAGAGCCTCTAATTAATTATATTCCAAAGCTGCCGCCATAATTATATATTATACAGCTTTTCTCTATCAAGTACAACTGTTTATACAGCGAACAAATTGTAACATTTTTATTCGCAACATATACCACAGTGCAATGCTAGTGAGGCTCCACCGCCACCCCAACACAACAGCGCCCCAGCGCAGTGAAGATGTGACTTTAAAAGTCTCATCCTTCGCCGCACGGGGGCGCTTTATTTACAGATGTTTGGATTTAGATTATACACGCTCTAAGAGGCACACGTTCTCGATGTGGCTGGTCATAGGGAACATGTCCACAGGCTGCACCACCATGGTTTTGTAGCCGTGCTCCTCGAGATAGTGCAAATCGCGCGCTAAGGAAGCAGGGCCACAGGAAACATACACAATGCGTCTAGGAGCAACACCGGCAATGGCAGCCAAAACGCGCTCCTCGCAGCCAGCACGGGGCGGGTCCACCAGCACCACATCCGGCGCTACGCCGCTATTAAGCAGCTTGGGCAGCTCCACTGCCGCATCGCCCAAGATAAACTCGGCATTGGCGCATTTATTTTCTTCCGCATTCTTCTTGGCGTTTGCAATAGCGGGCGCCACAATCTCGATGCCATACACCTTTTTAGCGTGACGTGCCAAATACAGGGAAATAGTGCCCGTGCCGCAGTACACATCCACCACGGTTTCATCGCCGGAGAGAGCGGCAAACTCCAAGGCCTTGTTATACAGCTTTTCGGCCTGCTCGCTATTGACCTGGAAGAAGGCTTGAGCAGAAATATGAAAGCTTAAGCTGCCCAAGCTATCCTTAATGCTTTCGCTGCCCCACAGCACGCGGGTTTTGCTGCCCATCACCACATTGGTCTGCTTTTTGTTGATGTTTTGCACCACGCTCACAAGGCCCGGCACATATTGCTGCAGCCATTTGACGAGCGTTGCACGATGGGGCAAATCGTAGCCGGAGGTAATGATAACAGCCATCACCTCGCCGCTGTGCACGCCCACGCGTCCCATCACATGGCGCACCATGCCCTTGCCCGTTTTTTCGTCATAGGCACTGATATTATAATGCTCCATCCACTTGCGTACCGTGGTCAGAATCGCATTATTGGCTTCCTTGGAAACAAGGCAGCCATTGGT
>USBV01000074.1 GCA_900553055.1 uncultured Phascolarctobacterium sp. | reverse complement strand
CGGAGGTTGCAAATTTCTACAAGGAGAAGCAGGATTACTCCTTGGAAATCGTCAATGTTTTTGTGGCTCGCAGCAAGCATTTAGGCCACTATAATTTGATGATGGCACAAAATCCTGTTTATGTAATGACTGCTTTGAAGAAGGAAGATTAACATGGCTGAAATGATGCTGCCCCGTTTTATGATTAGTGCCCCCGGCAGCGGCACAGGCAAAACTACACTGGTTTGCGGTTTATTGAAGGCTCTTTTGAACAGGGGCCTGAATGTTGCTGCCTTTAAATCCGGTCCTGATTATATCGACCCCATGTTCCATTCCCGCGTTATCGGTGCCAAGTCCCGCAATTTAGATATTTTTATGCTGGGCAAGGAAACAGCGCGCATGCTGGTAGCAAAAAACGCTGCCAAGGCTGATGTGGCTGTGTTCGAGGGCGCCATGGGCTTTTATGATGGCATGGGCAAAACCAGCGAGGCCAGTGCGTATGACCTGGCCTGCACCTGCAATACGCCGGTGGTGCTGGTTGTAAATGGCAAGGGAGCCGCCTTATCCATTGCCGCGATGATTAAGGGCTTTAAGGATTTTCGCCCGGACAGCCATATCGTGGGCGCCATTTTGAACAATGTTAATCCCATGAGCTATATTTTTTATAAAGACGTAATCGAGCAAGAGACGGGTGTGCAGCTTTTAGGTTATTTCCCGGTGATGCAGGACTGCAATTTTGAAAGTCGGCATTTGGGACTTGTTACTGCTGAGGAGATTGGTGACCTGCAGCAGATTGTGGATAGGCTGGCCGCACAGGCTGCGAAATCCATTGATCTGGATGCCTTGCTGGAGGTTGCTCGCGCTGCTGCGCCCTTGGAGTACGAGCCGGTGTGCCTTGAACCGGTGTGTGCCCAGAAGGTGCGTGTGGCCATTGCGCAGGACAAAGCCTTTTGCTTTTACTACCAGGATGCTCTCGATTTATTAAGCGAGCTGGGTGCGGAGCTAGTACCCTTTAGCCCCGTGCACGATGCTCATTTGCCAGCTGACTGCCATGGTTTAATCCTTGGCGGTGGCTATCCCGAGCTTTATGCCGAACAATTAGCGAACAATGAAAGCATGCGCGCGGACGTGAAGGCCGCTGTAACTAGCGGCATGCCTTGCTTTGCGGAATGCGGCGGCTTTATGTACCTATTAGATGGCTATCGCGAGGGCGAAAAAGTATATCCCTGGGTGGGTGCCATAGTGGGCGAGACGGCGATGACTAAGAAGCTGACGCGTTTTGGTTATGTGCATCTTACTGCTCAGGAGGATAATGTGCTTTGCGCCAAGGGTGGCTGCATTAATGGACACGAGTTCCATTATAGCGACAGCACCAATAATGGGCAAAGCTTTATCGCTGCTAAGGCCAGTGGCCGCGGCAGCTGGGAATGTGCGACGGCTAATGCTACGATGTATGCAGGCTATCCGCACATCCATCTGTGGGGCAATCCCGCGTTTGCCCGCAGCTTTATGGAGCATTGCGCTCAGCATGCACAGGAAAATTTGGGAAATAAGGCCTAAAAGGGGAGACAGATATGATACATTTGGCCGCTATTGTAGCAGGTTTCATTTTAGATTTAATATTTGGAGATCCCCATTGGCTACCACATCCGATTTGTCTGATTGGCAATATGATTGGCTTTATCGAGCGTCATCTGCGTCCCTTACTAGCGCCTAACAAAACAGCGCTTTTGGTCGGCGGTGCCTTGATGGTGGTGATTGTTACAGTAACCTCCTTCGTCGTTCCTTTGGCTATTTTGTTGGCTGCTGCGATGGTTAGTCCCTGGCTTGCCTTTGCCTTGGAGGCAATCATGTACTACCAGATTTTTGCCACCAAATGCTTGCGTGATGAAAGCATGAAGGTGTATGACGCTTTGCATAATAATGATTTGGCGGATGCACGCGTAAAGCTCTCTTGGATTGTTGGTCGTGATACGAAAAATCTTGATGAGGAGGAAATCACGAAGGGTGCAGTGGAGACTGTGGCCGAAAATACTGCCGACGGTATTATCGCGCCCATGCTGTACATGTTCCTTGGTGGTGCTCCCTTAGCCTTTTTATATAAGTCCATTAATACCATGGATTCCATGGTGGGCTATAAAAACGACAAGTTCCTGTATTTTGGTCGCTGTGCTGCCAAGCTGGATGATTTGGCCAATCTGATTCCCGCGCGTATTACGGGCTTAGTGATGATTGCGGCTGCCTATTGCTTGGGCCTGAACGGTGCCGGCGCCTGGAAAATCTTTTGGCGCGACCGTTATAATCATTTGAGTCCCAATTCCGCGATGACTGAATCGGTTACGGCCGGTGCCTTGAACATTCAACTGGGCGGTGACCACTATTATTTTGGCAAGCTGGTGCATAAGGATACCATCGGTGATGATATTCGCCCGGTTTGCGCTGAGGATATTGTGCAGGCCAATAGGCTGCTGTATATGACGGCAGTGCTCTGCCTGGCGCTTTTCTCTGTAATTTATCTTATTTTTAAATGAATGAGGGTGTAGTAATGTACAAATATGAGCATGGCGGAGATATCTATACTCAGGAGACTACTGCCGATGGCAAGCAGTTTGTAGATTTTTCTGCTAATATCAACCCTCTTGGATTGCCCAATAGCGTGAAGGAAGCAGTGAAAAATGCTTTAAAGAGCTGCGTAAATTATCCCGATCCCTTTTGCCGCCGCCTGACTAAGGCTACGGCCGAATTTTTACAGGTGCCGCCGGAGTATTTGTTCTTTGGTAATGGTGCTGCCGATGTGCTGTTTCGTTTAGCCTTAGCCTTGAAGCCTAAGCGTGCCCTGCTCATGGCGCCCACCTTTGCCGATTACGAAAAAGCGCTGCGCTCTGTAAACTGCAATGTGAAGTATTATGAGCTTGACGAAGCAGCAGATTTTGTGCCCTATAGGGATATCGTGGGTAAGATTACCTCTCGCAATGATATGGTGGTTCTGTGCAATCCTAATAACCCCACCGGACAGCTGATTCCGCCGCTTACCTTGGAAAGAATTCTTATGAAATGCCGGGCGATTGGAGCTAAGCTTTTGGTGGATGAATGCTTTATGGATTTTGTGAGCCAGGATAAGGCGTTTAGCATGCGCAAATTTTTGGCCGAATATCCGGAGCTGATTATTTTGAAGGCTTTTACGAAAACCTTTGCGATGCCCGGCATTCGCCTGGGCTATTGCCTTACCTCTGACACCGAGCTGCATACGAAGCTGCATCAGTGTGGCCAGGATTGGAGCGTTTCGGTGTTGGCACAGGAGGCAGGCATTGCTGCGCTGCAGGAGAAGGAATATCTGCATGAATCTTATTTATTGATTCAGGAAGAAAGAAAGTATCTTATCAAGCAGCTGATTAACCTGGGAGCTAAGGTGTATGGCTCCGAGGCTAATTATATTTTCTTTTATCTGCCCGAGCCGGCAAATCTGGCGGAGCAGTTAAAGGAGCAGGGGTATTTAATTCGCTCCTGTGCTAATTATCATAACTTGGGCCCAGGTTATTATCGCGTTGCGGTAAAAACAAGAGTGCTCAACCGTGGCCTTATCAAAGCAATTAAGGAAGTAAAACAGGATGCGCTCCTTACTGATTTTAATTGATGGACTGGGTGATGACCAGATTCCTGCATGGCAGGGCAAAACGCCCTTTGAGTATGCTGCTCATCCTTGGATGGATGCTGTGGCTGCTAGTGGCGGGCTTGGTCATTGCAGTATTTGTGAACAGGATATTGTTCCCGAAAGCTGTAACTGCATTCTAAGGCTTTTGGGTGTGGATAAAAGGGATATGCCTCAAAACAGAGCTTATTTGGAGCTTTTGGCTCATGGCAGGGATATTTCCGAGTACGAGATGGTGCTACGCTGCAATTTGGCTGCCGTGGACGAGGCAGGGCGCTTGGCGGGCTTTAATGCCACCGGCCTTACGCCAACGAAGATGCAGGAGGCAGCAGCCGCTTGTGATGGTGTGCTCAAGGATATTGAGTTTATCCATTTGTCGGAGTATCGCAATTTGCTGATTATGAATAAGGAGGCTGCTGTTTTGGACTGCGCTGTGCGCCCGCCCCATGAGAGTGTGGGGGAGGCTGTGGACGAGCTATTGGAGCCGCTGCGCCAGTCCTCGCTATCCCTAGCTTATTTACTCAAGGAAGCAAACAAGCGTCTGGCTTATTTAGCTCATGACGGCTTGCATTATATACTTTATCCCTGGGGCCCTTCGGCACGGCAAACACTGCCGTCCTTTACTAGCCTGCACGGCATTAAGGGTGGCGCTGTGTGCAAGGCCGAGATTGTGGTGGGTATTGCCCGCGCCTTAGGCATGGAAACCTTGATTCCGCCGACGGCGACCGGTGATGTGGATACGGATTTGCGTGCTAAAGCAGCTGCTGCCTTGCAGCTTTTAGCCAGCAATGATTTTGTTCTGGCCCATTTTAACGGCTCCGACGAAGCTTCGCATCGTTATGATTATGCGGCTAAAGCCGCTTTTATTACTAAAATTGACCAGGAGTTTTTGCAGCCCCTGGCGAGCCGCCTGCAGGAGCCGGTGAAGGTTATTGTGTGCGGCGACCATGTGACCAGCTCCGTTACTGGCAAGCATGGCGATGGATGCACCCCCGTGGTGGCCGGCTATTTGCGCAGTGATTTGCTGCAAGATAAGCAGTGCACGCGGTGGCAGCCGCAAAGCTATCACCAAATATTGAACTTTTTGATGAAAGAGAGTGATTGAAGTGGCAAAAGCAATCATGGTTGTGGGTACCATGTCCAACTCTGGCAAAAGCTTGTTAACTGCTGGCCTTTGCCGTGTGTTTAATCAGGATGGTTATAAGGTTGCTCCTTTTAAATCCCAGAATATGGCCCTGAACTCCTTTATTACCAAGGAGGGAGCAGAGATGGGGCGCGCGCAGGTTGTGCAAGCCGAGGCGGCTAACATCGAGCCCAGCGTGCTGATGAATCCCATTCTCTTGAAGCCCACCAGCGACAGTGGTTCCCAGGTTATTGTTAACGGTGAGGCCATTGGCACCATGAAGGCTCAGGAATATTATGCCATGAAGCACACCCTGCGCCCCAAGGTGCAGGAGGCCTTTGATAAGCTATCCAGCCAATACGATATCGTGTGCATTGAAGGCGCTGGCAGCCCTGCCGAAATCAACATCAAAAAGGATGATTTTGTGAACATGGGTATGGCGCAAATGGCTAAGGCCCCCGTGCTTTTGGTTGCTGATATTGACCGCGGTGGCGTGTTCGCCTCCATCTATGGCACCCTGATGCTGCTGGAGCCCGAGGAAAGGGCGATGGTGAAGGGCGTTGTAATTAACAAGTTCCGCGGTGATGTGGAAATTTTGCGTCCCGGCCTGCGCATGATTGAAGAAAAAACCGGTGTGCCCGTAATTGGCGTGCTGCCCATGCTGAATGTGGATATTGAGGACGAGGACAGCCTTTCCGAGCGTATCAGCGGCCACAGCGAGGTTGATTTAATCGATATTGCTGTTATTCGCACGCCGCGCATGTCCAATTATACCGATTTTAATGTGTTTGAATTGATTCCCGGCGTTTCCCTGCGCTATGTGAAGAACGTGCGCGATTTGGGTAACCCGGATATGATTATTATCCCCGGTACTAAGAATACCATCGGCGACCTGAAATGGCTGCGTCAAAGCGGCATGGAGGCTGCTATTTTGAAGCATGCTTCCAATGGAACGGTTATTTTTGGTATTTGCGGCGGCTACCAAATGCTGGGTAAGAATATTTCTGATCCGTATGGCGTTGAAGAGGGTGGCGATTTCCCGGGACTGGGACTTTTGGATATCAAAACCAGCTTTATCGAGCACAAGCGCACCATTCAAATGCAGGGCTGCTTTGGCGATATCAAGGGTATTTTCTCCGAGCTTAGCGGTATGCCCCTGCATGGCTATGAGATTCACTCCGGCGTGACCACCTTTGATGAAAATCACGCTATGACCAATATTAAGCCCATTCATGAAGAGGGCGAAAGTTTTGCCGAGGGTAACCAAAATATTACCTACAAGATGAATGTTTATGGCACCTATGTGCACGGCGTATTTGATGGCGACGGCATTGCTGCTAAGATTGTTGAAGCACTGCTCGCCAAGAAGGGCCTGCACATGGAGGATGTGAAGACGATTAATTTTGCGGATTACAAGCGTCAGCAATACGATATTTTGGCGGATGCAGTGCGCAAGGAAATCGACATGCAGAAGGTTTACGAGATTTTGGAGGCAGGCGTCTAAATGAAGGATGGCGGATTGATTCATATTTATTGCGGTGACGGCAAGGGCAAGACTACGGCCTCTTTGGGGTTGGCAGTGCGCTGCGCCGGTCACGGCAATAGGGTGCTCATTGTGCAGTTTTTAAAGAGCAGGCCTACGGGCGAGCTCAAAAGCTTGGCCTTGATTCCCGGCATTGAGCTGATGCGTGGCAAGGAAACGAAAAAGTTTACCTTCCAAATGAACGCGGAGGAAAAAGCGCAGGTGTTGGCAGAGCATGTGGCCTTGTTTGACAGGGTTAAAGCAAAATGCGCTGCCGAGCATATCGACCTGCTGATTATGGATGAGGTTATCGGCGCTATTAATACTGGCGTTTTTGATAAAGATGTTTTAGTGGATTTTCTCAAGGGCAAGCCAGAGGAGCTGGAGGTTGTGCTGACAGGGCGCAATCCGGCGCCGGAGCTAGTGGAGCTGGCCGATTATGTTTCGGAGATTTGTAAGCGTAAGCATCCCTATGAGCGGGGGATTCCTGCGCGTACAGGTATCGAAAGATAGGGGTTAGCGAGCCCAATGTATTCAGAAAGGTAGTGATTAATATGCAATTACAAAATGTATTGCCTGCAGATATTGAAAAACGCAGCATGGAGATTATTGGCGAGGAATTGGGCCAAATCAAGATTGACGCGGAAAAGCTGGATATCGTAAAGCGTGTTATCCACACCTCCGCCGATTTTGACTATGCGCGTACTTTGCTCTTTAGCGAGGGCGTAGTGGAGAAGGCGTTGGCTGCACTGCAAAACGGCGCAACCATTATCACCGATACTAACATGGCCTGCACCGGCATCAATAAGATGGGCCTGGCTAAGCTGGGCGCCAAGGCAGTGTGCTTTATGGCGGATGCTGATGTTGCTGCCCGTGCGAAGGAGGCTGGCTCCACTAGAGCGGCTGCCTGCATGGAAAAGGCCTGCACCATTGAAGGACCTGTGATTATTGCCGTTGGCAATGCGCCGACTGCGTTGGTGCGCCTGGACGAGCTGGTAAAAGAGGGCAAGATTAAGCCGGAGCTAGTTATCGGCGTGCCCGTTGGCTTTGTTAATGTAGTTGAATCCAAGGAAATCATTATGAAGACCGGCATTCCCTATATCGTAGCGCGTGGTCGCAAGGGCGGCAGCAACGTGGCAGCAGCTATTTGCAACGCTTTGATTTACAAGCTGACTAGAAAATAATTAAAAAAAGCGTTGACAAATGGGGCATTTGCCTTTATAATAATCTTCGTCGATACAACATTGACCTAATTCCCCGATAGTTCAGTCGGTAGAACACCTGACTGTT
>USBV01000073.1 GCA_900553055.1 uncultured Phascolarctobacterium sp. | reverse complement strand
GTCGCTGCTGCTCTCGGTGCGATTTTCGCCGGAGTGGTCGAGCGCGGCAATCAACATCGCCGCCAGCTGCAGCACGTCGCGCGCGCCGGGCTGCTGCTCGGCACAAGTCAGCACGATATGCAGCGATGGCACCGCCATATACAGGCTGCCCAGCATGGCGCGCGCTTCGCCCTCAGTCAGGCGAAGCGTAGATAGCGGCATCCCGTCCGGCAGTCTGTCCGAATCCGCATCCAGAATCGTGATGGGTACACTCAGGCGATTCAGCACGTTGTCAACCTGCTCCTGCAAACGTTTGTTCATCAAAGGTATACGCCCCTTTCGCGCCGCCATCCCACGCGGCGCTTGTATCCGAATATCCTATTTCAGTATAGCACACTTTCGCGCGGGAGAAAAGCGGATTTTGCCGAAAATCGAAATTTTTTTGTGAATTTAGCACAAAAACAAACGTTCTGCCGATGAAAAAGAAAGAAGCACCCTCCCCATTACGGAGAAAGTGCTTCCTGAAAATTCTGTGTGAAGTGAATTACTTCGTCAGATTGGTCTTGGTCGGCGCGGGAACAGCATCGGACACCAGAATAGTGCGGGCGGTTTCCTTGTCGAAGAAGTGCAGGTGGTTCACGTCGAACGCCACCTTGATTTCAGCGCCAGCGATGGACGTCGTGCGCGGGTTGACGCGAGCGATGATGTTGCCTTCCTTGCCGGTGGTGGTCAGGTACAGATAGGTTTCAGAGCCCATCTTTTCAGTCACTTCAACCTTCACGTCGATGGCCGCATCGGCAGCGTTGGCGAGGAACATTTCATCGTCATGGATGTTTTCCGGGCGGATGCCCATGACAACTTCGCGGCCCACATAGGACTCATCCACAAACTTGGAAACCTTGCCCTGCGGCACAACGATCTTGTTGTCGCCAAAGTACGCAACAACTTCGTTGTTTTCGCGCTTGAGGCGCACGTCGAAGAAGTTCATCTGCGGAGAACCGATGAAGCCTGCGACGAACTCGTTTGCCGGGAAGTCGTACAGGTTCTGAGGCGTATCCACCTGCTGCACAACGCCGTCCTTCATGACCACGATACGGGAAGCCATCGTCATAGCTTCGGTCTGGTCATGGGTTACGTAAATAATAGAGAAGCCATATTTGCGTTGCAAGTCTTTAATCTCAAAGCGCATTTCCTCACGCAGATGGGGGTCCAAGCTGGAGAGGGGCTCGTCCAAAAGCATTACGTCGGGGTTGATAGCCAGAGCGCGGGCCAAGGCTACACGCTGCTTGCCGCCGCCGGAAAGGTCGGCCGGGCTATCGTTAGCAGATTTGAGCAGGTTGGTGGCGGTCAGTGCGTCCTTAGTGCGTTGCTCGATTTCCGCATTGGGCAGCTTGCGCAGACGCAGGGGGAAGGCCACGTTTTCATAAACGCTCATATGGGGCCATACGGCGAAGGCTTGGAAAACCATGCCGAAATTACGGTTTTCGGGGGGAGTATAGTGATGCTTTTTAGGAGAAGAAAGCAGGCGGTCGCCTACCCACACCTCACCATCGGATAAATCCTCAAAGCCGGCAACCATACGCAGGGTAGTGGTTTTACCGCAGCCGGAAGGACCCAGCATGGAGAAGCATTCGCCCTTGCCGATTTCGATATTCAGGTTATCGACGGCAGTAACATCACCAAATCTTTTTGTAACATTAACTAAGCGGATGTATGACATGACGATTACTCACTCGCTTTCTTGGTAAGATGGTTGATAAACATTTGACCTAAAACGATAATGATCAATGCGATACCTGCCAAAGCAGTGGACATAACGGTTTCGCCGTCCTCATTCAGAGTGTAGATGGCTACGCCGATGGTTCTAGTGGTAGGAGCATACAGCATGATGGATACGGTCAATTCGCGCAGAGCCGGCAGGAAGATCAGGAAGAAGGCGCTGACCATACCGGGGCGAACCAAGGGAATAACGATATCCTTCAGGGACTGCCACATGCTGGCGCCGCAGGAACGGGATGCTTCCATCAGGGAGTCGTGCACCTGCTCCAGTGCTGCGGAGTTAGCCTTTAAGGAGAAGGCCATGTAGCGGGCGATGTAGGATACCAGAATAATCCATACAGTGTTGTAGATGTTGATGCCGAATTGGCCGGACCAGGCGAGGATTACGCCCAGAGCGATAACGGAGCCGGGAACGGAGAAGGGCAGCATGCCTAAGAATTCGAGGATGCCCTTGCCGCGCACCTTCATCTTTACGATAACGTAGGAAATCATAACGCCGGCAAACATGGTGATGAATGCGGCAGCCAAGCCTAAGGTTACGGAGTTGAAGATTGCATCGCGAGTTACATCATATTCAAAGAGGATGTATTTGTAGTTATCTAGGGACAGGTTTTCCCAAGTCAGGGGCAGGCCATAGGTTTCTACGCCGCCAACCATAAAGATAACCATGGTGGGGAGCAAAATAGTGAAGCCGATATAAGCCAGGCAGAAGAACAGCAGGGGATAACGCAAGCCGCGCAGCTTGAGCTCCATGGGACGGAAGCTCTTGCCACCGATGATTTGGTAATGGCCCTTGCTGAGCACCTTTTGTTGAGCCCAGATGATGCAGGCTGCGGACACGATCAATACGGTTGCCAATACGGTACCGGTACGGATGGAGGCGAATGAGCCTGCAGATTCATGAATCTTTTCATAAATCAGCGTGGGGATGTTATAAATACCCTGTTCAATACCCAGCACCGCTACAGTACCAAAGTGTGCCATGGAGTACAGCATGATGAGCAGCGCGCCACTCATGATGGAGGGCAGCACCAAAGGAATGGTAATCTTGCGGGTGATGGTGAAGAGGCCGGCGCCGCTGATGCGGGCAGATTCTTCCAGAGTGGGGTCCATACGCTCCAAGGCACCGCAAACCTGAATGAATACGAAGGGGAAGAGGTACATTACCTCAACGCAGCTGATGCCGTGGTAGGTATAGATGTTGAAGAGGGGCTCGGTGGTATTAAAGGTGGCCATGAACCACTTGTTAATATAACCTGCATGGGGGCTGAGCAGCATTTTCCAAGCCAAAGCGCCGATGAAGGAGGGCAGCATAAAGGGAACGAGGAAAAGGCTCTTCATAAAGGTCTTATAGGGAAGGTCGGTACGAGTTACCAGCCAAGCAAAGAAGGTACCAACGATGGTGGAGCCCACGGTGGTCATGCTGGCGATAATCAGGGAGTTAATCAAAGCTTGGAAGGTTTCGGGCTCGGTGAGGACCTTATAGAAGTCCATGCTGTTGAATTTGCCATCTACGAAGAAGGCGTTGAACAGAATGAGGAGCACGGGCCAAGCTACGAAAATAACGAGAATTGCGATAGAGATGAAGAGAATGACTTGGGCAATACCAAAGCCACTATCCTTTTTAATGGTGCCGCTTGCCATTATTCTTCCACCTCCTTGAGTTGTTCTGCATCAAACCAGTGCAGGGCCTTGAAGGTGATGTAACACTCTTCGCCTTCCTTAAACATCAGGTTATTGTTGATAGCAGTGTGGGTTTCGATTTCGGTGCGCAGGGATTGGTCGTCCACGTCGATGGCATAGTCCATGGTTGCGCCGAGGAAGTTGGCGCGGTGGATAATGCCCTTCAGGCCGGGGCCTTCACGATGGATTTCTACATCAGAAGGACGGAAGCCGGCAACCCATTTAGCAGCGTTGCCCTTGGGGCCTTCCCAAGGAATTTCTTGGTTGCCATTGCCAACGTAGAATTTACCATTCTTTTCGGTAGCATGCACAAAGTTAGCGATGCCCATGAATTTGAAGACAAACAGGTCCGCAGGCTTTTCGAAAATCTCATAAGGATTGCCGATTTGGCGAATCTTGCCCTTGGCATCCATGATAGCCAGACGGTCGGAAATTGCCAGTGCAACCTCCTGGTCATGGGTTACGAATAATACGGTGATGCCAAATTTGCGCTGCAATGCTTTGATTTCAAAGCGCATTTCCTCGCGCAAATTAGCGTCCAGGTTGGACAGGGGTTCATCCAGCAGCATTACGCTGGGGTCGGCTACCAGAGCGCGGGCCAGAGCAACACGCTGTTGTTGACCACCGGAAAGCTCGGAGGGCAGACGCTTGTCGAGACCCTTCATGCCAACGACCTCAATCATTTTCATAACCAGCTCGTTGATTTCTTCCTTGGGGCGCTTTTCCATCTTTAAAGGATAAGCGATGTTTTCGAATACTGTCATATGGGGCCATACTGCGTAATCCTGGAATACAATGCCGAGGCCGCGACGCTCGGGGGGAATGTATTCGCCGGTTTCACTGTCAGCTACCACGGTTTCATCGATGATGATTTTGCCTGCGTCGGGCACTTCGTGACCGGCGATAAGGCGGATGAGGACGGTTTTGCCGCAGCCTGAGGGTCCCAAGAGGGTGAAGCATTCACCCTTTTTGATGGCGATATCTAGATTTTGCAGGACTTGGTGCTTGCCGTAGCCCTTGGCCACACCTTCGACCTTGATAATATCTTCCATTAGGCTACCTCCTGTAAAATATTTGGGTAAATCATAAGAAAATACGCATTATTTCTATAAGTCAAAAACGGCAGAACGGGAAAGACCCGCTCTGCCCGTTTTTTACGCATTAGTTAATGCTTATTTTTTAACCTGCATCAGTTCGGAGAACTCTTTAACAGTCTTTTCTTTGCTGTCGATGATCTCGAGGTAGTTTACTTTGATGCCTTTCTTCAAAGCTTCTTTCGGGGAAGGCAGTTGGAACTTGGGATCAATCTTAACGTCTTCACGAACGGGGATGGTGCCTTGGTTAGCTACCATTTGTTGTGCTTCAGGGCCCAGCAGGTAGTCAACAAATTTCTTAGCAGCATCCATTTGCTTGGAGTCCTTGAAAATAGCTACCGGGGAGGGAACTACCAAGAGTTCAGGCGGATAGCACATCTTAATGTGAGCGCCTTTAGCGATCTTAGCGTTGGTGATATAGTCAACTGCCAGAGATGCAGCCAATTCGCCGGAAGCGGTATCGTCGATAACTTGGCCGGAGCCTTTGCCTACGCGAGCGCCGTTAGCCTTCAGCTCTTTGAAGAAGTCGGGGCCAAATTGTTTTTGCAGCAGAGCGATGGACATGTAAGCGGTGCCGGACAGAGCGGGGTTAGCTACTGCGAAGCCGTTCTTGAATTCGGGTTTCTTCAGGTCTGCCCATTGAGTCGGAGCGGTCTTAACTTTATCGGTGTTGATGATGATGCCCAGAGTGCCCAGACGAGCTGCATGGAAGGATCCATCATAGTCATCAAAGGGGTTAACGATTTCCTTGAAAACAGGGCTCTTGTAGTTAGCCAGGATGCCTTCCTTCTTCATCTTGTAGAAGTCAGGAACCTCACTGGTCCAGATAACGTCAGCCAGAATCTTGCCGCTTTGACGTTCAGCAGCGATTTTAGCCATCAGCTTGCCAGCGCCTGCAGATTGATAGTCAACCTTAATGCCGGGGTTCTTCTTTTCGAAGCCGGTAACGATACCTTTAATGAGGGATTCCTTCATAGAGGTATAAATGATCAGTTTGTTGCCATCAGCCTTGGGAGCAGCAGCCTTCTTTTCGCCGCCGCCGCAGCCAGCGAAGAGCATGGAACCAGCCAATACACAAGCCATTGCTACGATACTAGTTTTTTTCAACATGGATGAAAACCTCCTTGATTTTTCCGGCACCATCGTCCGGTTGTTCAGCATATTTGGTCGGATTCAGAAAGCTACGCGTGTGAGCCTTCGCCGACTATTTTCATCCTTAAATTTAACATAAATTTTACAAACATGCAAGTCGATTATGGTATTTTGTGTATTTTTTTTAGTGTTTTTAAGCAGGATGTAGTGTATTCTGCTTGATGTATTCGTCTTACAATTAACAATATTATCAAAAATAAAAGTGCGAGCACAAAAAAGAGGGCACACCTTATTTAGGTGCACCCTGTAACGACTAAGAAGCAGGCCCTATCTTAAGCGTAGTGATTAATGGTAATGCATGCGCGGGCGAGGTTGGGCGCAGTGCAGCGGGGTCACATCTTTCGCCACCAGTCCCTGTTGGTTTCGTACAATTTGGTAGAAAACCTTTTCCCCATCGTGGAGCGTGCGAAAGCCAGTGCCCTTAATGGCTGTGAAATGGACAAAGATATCCACGCCTTTTTTGGTACGAATGAAGCCGTAGCCCTTGTAGGGATTAAACCAATGAACTTCCCCTAAGAGTATCATAGTTTCTCACTCCTATTATGAAATTTTGCGGACTGCAGCTGCTCCAGTCTCTACTATCATTATACTGCCAATTGCACAAATATGCAACTAAAATTCTGAAAATTTTTATTAGTATTTCTTCTCCTGCATCTTGGAAAAGTTTTCGTGCGTAAGTGTGCATTTAGATGTATAATATATAATTGACAAACTATCATTAAATGAGAGGTAAGAGCATGCGTTTAAGAAAAAAACCTTGGATTGAAGAAGCTATGAAGGAAATAGTGGATGAATATGTTTTGATGCATGATATTGAGCAGTATAAGGGGCATTGGCAGGAAATGTTCCCCGGCAAGCGCTTGTGCCTGGAGATTGGCTGTGGTAAGGGCCGCTTTACCATTGGCATGGCCGAGCTGCATCCCGAAAAGGCCTTCATCGGCATTGAAACCCAGCATGATATTGCGTATTTTCCCGGCAAGGCGGCGAAGGATAAGCAGCTGGATAATGTGCGTATTATTTGCGCCAATGCTGAAAATTTGTTGGAATGGTTTGAGCCCGGCGAAATTAAGGAGTTGTATTTGAATTTTAGCGACCCTTGGCCGAAGGCGCGCCATGCTAAGCGTCGTTTGACGCATCGTAATTTTTTGGCAAAGTATGCCCAGCTTTTGGGTAAGGGCGGGCATTTGCGCTTTAAGACCGATAATCGCGGCTTGTTTGATTTTTCGGTGGAGGAGTTTAAGGAATTTGGCCTTAACATCATTGCCCTGAGCCATGATTTGCATCACAGCGAATACGAAAATGCCGTGCAAACGGAGTATGAGCAGAAATTTAGCGCGTTGGGCACACCGATTAATTTCTGCGAGGTTGTTTTTTAATCTAGGTCCTGGCTTATGAAGAACACTTTTTTAAAATTTTGGAAGAATCCGGTTCAGCTTATTTATATGGTGATGCTTTTGTTGGTGCTGATTGGCGGTATTAACGTGCTCAGCGCTAGCTTTGTTACGGCTCGGGATATGACTGGCGATGGACTTTCTTTTTTTAAGAAATATTTATTCTTTGCTTGCTTTGGCTCCGTGGTGATGTATGTGGTGCGCCGCTTTGGCTACAGGTTTTGGCTAAATAGAAACATTTTGTGGCTGGGCTTTGGCGTAGTTTTTGTGATGCTCTTGGTGGTTGATGTGATGGGCATTGCCACGAAGGGCGCTTCGCGTTGGATTTATTTGGGCCCGATTTCCATACAGCCTTCGGAATTTGCCAAGCTGGTGGTGATTATGCTGGCGGCCAAGTATTTGGGTATCATGCTGCGCAAGGGGCAGCGGGTGAGCCTGTTTGCGCCGGGCGACCATCGCATGGTGCTGGCAGCAACGCTTATTTATGCTGTACTGGTTTATAAGCAGCCCGACCTTGGTACGGCGGCGATTAT
>USBV01000072.1 GCA_900553055.1 uncultured Phascolarctobacterium sp. | reverse complement strand
CAGCGCCTGCTTTTGGCTGCAACCTTGGCTGTGCATCCGGAAATCATTGTTTTGGATGAGCCTGTGTCCGCTATGGACCCCGATGGCGCGCAATCGCTGTATAAATTAGTTTGGGATATTCATGAGCGCTATGGCACGACTATTGTTGCTGTAGAGCACCGCATGGATTATTTGCTGCCGTATGTGAGCGATATGGTGGTGCTCAAAAATGGCGAGCTGGTAGCTGCGGATACTTTTGAAGCTGCTGCACCGAAAATGTACGATGATCCGGAGCTGCGTCCGCTGCTGCCCACCCTGTGGCAGGTTAAGCTGGGCTTAGAGGAAAAGCTGCATGTGGATTTGGGCGATTGGCGCAGTGAGGCAGATGCACTGGCCGATTTTAAAACCTTTGGTATTGTTGCAAATGAAGGGAGGGCTGACTGATGCTAGAGGCTAAGGATGTCAATTTTGCCTACTTGCGTGGGCAGCCTGTAATTAACGATATGGATTGCTGCATTGAGGACGGCGAATTTGTTGCCTTGCTTGGCCACAACGGCAGTGGCAAAACTACCTTGAGCCGCCTTTTTATGGCGCTGTGCCATCCGCGCAGCGGTCAGGTTTTGGTGGACGGCGAGGATATTGTGAAATGCGAGCCGGCGGATTTGGCCGATAAAATTGGCTATGTTTTCCAAAACCCGGATTTGCAGATTTTAGAGGATACAGTTTTTGATGAGGTTGCTTATGGCCCACGCGCTAAAAAGCTTACGGAAGAAACTATTAAGCGCCAAACAACGGAAGCGTTGGAGGCGATGGGGCTTACCGAGCTGGCCGGCGAATATCCGCGCCTGTTAAGCTTTGGTCAAAAGCGTCGCTTGGGCGTGGCTGCGGCCCTGGCTTTAAATCCGCGCACCTTGATTTTGGATGAAATTACTAATGGCCAGGATGCGCTGGAAAAAGAAGGTATGATGGAATATCTGAAGGCCATCAATGAAAAGCGCGGCATTACTGTAGTGCTGATTTCCCATGATATGGATATCGTGCGCCGCTATGCTAAGCGTGCCATCGTTTTGCACAATGGACGTAAGGTGTATGACGGCTCTCCCAAGGTGCTCTTCGACGGCAGCCAGCCGGTGGAGCGCTGGGGCCTGCGTCGACCTACTGTGGCTGCTTTAGCTTCTGCCTTGGGCGTGAATGCTGGCACTGCTGCCGAATTTGTGAACGCTGTAAAAAAGGAGGCCGAATAAGATGAGCTTAACCGCATTTACGAAAATCATCGTTACTTTGGCCGTTACGGCTTGGGTATTCATCCTACCGGTGGAGGCGGTAGCTACCATTTTGGTGCTGCAGCTAGCGCTGTTGCTTTATATCAAGCATGACCGTATGACCATGGCTGCTATTGGTGGCCTAGCAGTATTCACTGGCTTAATGATTTTACTGCAGCTGCTCTTTGACTCGCCGCTTGCTGTAGCTTTGACTGGCGGACTGCGCATGCTGGTTATGACTATGGCGTTTTTGTGCCTTTTGGCTGGCACGCGTATTCAGGATATTGCCAAGGCGCTGGTGGACCGCTTCCATATGCCCTGTGAGTACGCCTTTATGCTTACTACAGCGCTGCGCTTTGTGCCTAACTTCCTCACGGATAGCGAAATTACGCTGGATGCGCAAAGCTGCCGTGGTTATTCCAATCGTGGCAATATTATTAAACGCTTCTTGGCCTATTTAGTTGTTATTCGCCCGCTGGTTATGCGCGCGGTGGCTAAGTCTGAAACCTTGGCTCTTTCGATGGAGCTAAAGGGCTTTGGCAGTAATACCTATAAAAATATGCCGTCCGAGCCCTTGGGCTTTGGCGATGTGATTGTGCTCCTACTCACCGTGATTTTGAGCACTTATCCCTTCTGGAAGAAGCTTTTGGTGTGCTAAGCTAGCCGCAAAACTAAATCATGACATAACAAAAAGACCAGGCTCTGCAAACAGAGGCTGGTCTGATTTTTATGGTGACCCCGGGCGGATTCGAACCGTCGATCTTCGACTTAGGAGGTCGCTGCATTATCCTACTATGCTACGGAGCCATAAGCTATAATAAATTATTATATACCAAAAAGGCGCTCCTGGCAATAACAAAGCAATATATTACAGCGCGGGCTGATGCCCAACTCAAGAACAATTATAAGCGTTCGGCTAGTCCTGGAGGCATGCTCCATTCCACGCGCACGCCGGTCTGTCCCCACAGGCGGGTAAGGCAAACCTTAAAGTTTTCCAAGCTAGCCAGGGGCTCCAGTGTCTTAGTAACAAAATCGCGGATGGTTTCACCCTGGGGTATATCCAAGGTTAGCGGTGTAGCCAAAAACTTTTCTACTGCCAGCTTTGCTTCCTCAACGGGCAGGGTTACAGTAGCGGTTTTAGTTGCTTCGTTATATTCTACAAATCCATAATTGCAATTATAATTTAAGGTTACAGCAAAAGTGTTCATTCTTAATCCCCCTCTACTAGCTAATATTATAGCAATTTACATTAGTAATGGCAATATGTGAGTTTAATCAAGTGTTTAATACTGGCTCGCTTACACGAAAATAGGCGACCGAAAAGGTAGCGGTCGCCTGTTTTATTAAATTTTATTAAATTCTCATAAAAGCAAAAATATTAACGAGTATGCTTTTTGTCCAAAGCTTCTTGGTTAGGTGCAGCGTTAGCATATTTAGTGAGGGCGACCTTGGTGATGTGGAAATCGCCTACGGTGCCAGGTCCATCGATGCAGCCGTTGGGACAAGCCATACCCTCGATATAGCTGCAGTCAAGGCGACCATCCTTAGCTGCTTTAACGGTTTTGAAGCAGCCTTCTAAGCCACTAGCATACACTGCTTGGCTCACTTCGCCGCCTAGTGCAGCTACAGTATCTTTAACTGCGGCAGTAACACCGGCAGTTAAAGGATAGCCTAGACCGAGTCTGGATGCTTCACGCTCAAATTCATAGGGATCCATATCAGCAAATTTAATATCCTTGCCCTCCAGCATGCATTGAAGCTCTTCAAAGGTCATAGCATATTCAATTAAATCGCTGTGCTCACGCACCTCGTTCTTTTTGGCAATGCAGGGGCCAACGAAAACGAGCACTGCATTGGGGAAATGGTTGCGCACATAGCGCACGGTGGACATCATGGGAGAGTCGGTTTCGCTCACATGGTCCGCGGCTTCGGGAACATGCCTCTTCACCAGCTTCACAAAGGCGGGGCAGCAGGAGCTGGTCATAAAGCCCATTTCCTTGGGAACCTTTTCAATATATTCACGCGCTTCCTTAACGCTGGTAATATCGGCGCCCAAGCCAACCTCGATAATTTCGGCAAAACCACCTTTTTTCATGGCTGCATAAATTTGGCCCATGGTGATTTTTAAACCGTATTGGCCTACGATGGAGGGAGCAACCAAGGCTACCACCTGCTTGCCGCTCTTGATGGCCTTGATAACACGCACGATGTTGCTGCGCTCGTCAATAGCGCCAAAGGGACAGGCGTTGCGACAGGCACCGCAGGTTACACATTTATCGTAATCGATTTTAGCCTTGCGGTCATCGCCGATGCTGATAGCACCTACGCCGCAGGCACGCACGCAGGGACGATGGATTTCGATAATAGCGCCGTAGGGGCAAACCTGCTTGCAGCGACCACACTCAATGCATTTGTCGCGGTCGATAAAGGCGCGGTTTTGCACCAGACTAATAGCTTTCTTAGGGCAATTATTCATGCACTTGTGCGCAATGCAGTGACGGCAGATATCCGTAACATAATAGGCGTCAATGGGGCATTGGTCGCAGGCGGCAGGAAGCACATCGATGATGGGCAAATCCTTGCGCTCCGGCTCAAAAAGCGTCTTTTTAGAGGCCTCGATAATGTTTTCCTTACATTCCTGGCCTAAGGCCATATCAATGCGGTTTTTCAAAACGGCCCGCTCTTTATATACACAGCAGCGATAGCGGGGTGTGTCATCGCGCACTTCCTGCAAAATGTCATAGACATGGTCAATGAGCGAATCGTTCCAGGTATAGCGAGATAAATGCTCTAAAACCATACGCCTTAATTGAGCTACGGCGGTTAATTCCATGTTTGTACCCCTCCTTATATTGGTAATATACATAGTTTTTCCGTATCAACAAACTATTCACAAATAAAATTCTGCATACATGAAAAAAATCCTGCTAAAGGTCGGCAAGAAAAAAATTTAAAATTTTTTTGCTTACCCCTCTTTACAAATGCTTTGCGAAGCATTATAATAGTCGCATAAAGCAACGATGTTGTTGTTGGATTCGTAAAGAATCTAGACCGCATCGTTGCTTTTGCTTTATAATCGTCTTTCTCTGATGAACCTTGGGTATTAGTGGTTCTGCATGATGGACGAACGTGCAACGAAGCACCGGGGCTGTGTGTAACGCAGTTTGCGGTGTTTTCTTATTTTACAGAGCTAGAGAGAAGAAAATCTGTAAGAGCACACCAATTGCATTAAAAATGAGGGGCTTACGTTTGTAGGCCAAAATTCTCACAAGAGAGCTTAGGGAGGTATAATCATGAATGATGTTCAGAAATTATTTGGCAGCTTAGTATTTAACGAAACTGTTATGAAGGACCGTCTGCCGACTGCAACCTACAAGGCTTACAAGCAAGCAATCATCGAGGGCAAGCCCTTGAATATCGAAATTGCTAACATTATTGCTAACGCTATGAAGGATTGGGCTTTGGAGCATGGCTGCACTCATTTCACCCACTGGTTCCAACCCATGACCGGTATCACTGCAGAAAAGCATGAAAGCTTTATTTCTCCTACCGCTGAAGGTCGTGTAATCATGGACTTCTCCGGCAAGGAATTAATCCAAGGCGAGCCTGACGCCTCCAGCTTCCCCTCCGGTGGCCTGCGTGCTACCTTCGAAGCTCGTGGCTATACTGCTTGGGACCCCACCAGCTATGCTTTTATCAAAGATAACTGCCTGTGCATCCCGACTGCATTCTGCTCCTACACCGGCGAAGTTCTGGATAAAAAGACTCCGCTCTTGCGTTCTATGAACGCTGTTAGCAAAGCAGCCTGCAATATTTTGAAAATTTTTGGTATCAACACCGTGCGTGTAAACAGCACCGTTGGTCCTGAACAAGAATATTTTCTGGTTGATAAAAAGATGTGGGAAAAACGTAAAGACTTGGTATACTGCGGACGCACCCTGTTTGGCGCTAAATCTCCGCGTGGCCAAGAGCTGGAAGACCATTACTTTGGTATCATCAAACAAAGAGTTTTGGCCTTCATGAAGGATTTGGACGAAGAGCTGTGGAAGCTGGGCGTGCTTGCTAAAACCGAGCATAACGAAGTAGCTCCTGCTCAACACGAGCTGGCTCCTATCTTCTCCTCCACCAACGTTGCTTCCGACCACAACCAATTGATGATGGAATTCATGAAACGCGTTGCTCTGCGTCATGGCCTGGTTTGCCTACTGCATGAAAAACCATTTGATGGTGTAAACGGCAGCGGCAAGCATAACAACTGGTCCTTGGCTACTGAAGAGGGCATGAACCTGCTGGACCCCGGCAAGGAGCCCTACAAGAACCTGCGCTTCTTGACCTTCCTGGCAGCTATTTTGAAGGCTGTTGATGAATATCAAGACCTGCTGCGCGTATCCGTAGCAAGCGCTGGCAACGACCATCGTCTGGGCGCTAACGAAGCTCCTCCGGCCATCGTTTCCGTATTCCTGGGCACCGAGCTGACCGCAGTTTTGGAAGCTATCGCAGCTGACAAGGTTTACACCGGCAACCCGGCTGAATTTATGAAGATCAGCGATGACACCATTCCCGCATTGGTTAAGGATAACACTGATAGAAACAGAACTTCCCCGTTTGCCTTCACCGGCAACAAGTTCGAGTTCCGTATGCTGGGCTCCATGTTCTCCATCGCTGGCCCGAACGTAGTGCTGAACACCATTGTAGCTGAAGAGCTGGATGAGTTCGCTGCTAAGCTGGCTGATGCTCCGGACCTCGAAGCCGCAGTATATGACCTGGTTAAAGAAACCTATAAAGCACATAAACGCATCGTCTTCAACGGCAATGGTTACACCGATGAATGGGTTGCTGAAGCTGCAAAACGTGGCCTGCTCAACCTCAAATCTACTCCGGAAGCTCTGCCGTACCTGGGCAGCGAAAAGAACATTGCTCTGTTTGCTAAGCATCATATCTTCACCGAAGCTGAAGTTAAGTCCCGTGTAGAAATCCTGCTGGAGAACTACAGCACCACTATTTCCATCGAAGCTGCTACCGCACTGGATATGTTCCATAAGGACATTCTTCCCGCAGTTGCTGCTTACACTGAGGATTTGACCAAGGCAGTGCTGGATAAAAAAGCTGCTGGCATCAGCGCAGGCTTTGAAGCTGAGCTGGCAAGCAAGCTGAGCGATTTGAGTGCTGAAATGTATGCTGCAAGCTTGAAGCTGGATGCAGATTTGAAGGAAGCTGCTGGCATTGAATGCTCCAAGAAGCAGGCAACCTTCTACCATGATGCAGTTGTAGCTGATATGGAAGCTCTGCGTAAGGCTGTTGACGCAGCTGAAGATCTGACCGGTGGTAAATACTTACCGTACCCGACCTACGGTGAATTACTGTTTGGTGTAAACGAATAAATAAATTATAAAATCTCTGTACACAACGAGGTGTATTCTGCTACTAGTAGAATGCACCTCACTTCTTTTTCAAGGCCATAGATATAAAGAGGCTGAAGAAAATGACATGCGCGTGCATGTGACGATAAAACACACATCGTTTAAACGGCTAAACGGTGCTTGATTTTTATGAGGGGTGATTAATAATGGATAAATACGTATCCGCTGACACTATATGGGTATTAATTGGTGCCTTCCTAGTATTCTCTATGCAGCCTGGCTTCGCCATGGTTGAGACCGGCTTTACCAGAGCTAAAAACGCTGCTAACATAGTTATGAAAAACGTGATGGACATGAGCCTTGGCTCCATCGTCTTCTGGATTTTGGGCTTTGGTCTGATGTTCGGCGAGGACATAGGCGGCTTTATCGGCGCACCTGATTTCTTTGTGAAGGGTGATTATGGCGCTGCTTATCCTTCCTCCAGCTTCTTCATTTTCCAAACCATGTTCTGTGCTACCGCAGCTACCATCGTATCTGGTGCTATGGCTGAACGTACCAACTTCTTGGTTTACTGCATTTATAGTGTTCTGATTAGTGCGCTGGTATATCCCATCAGCGGTCACTGGATTTGGGGTGGCGGCTGGCTGGCCGAAATGGGCTTCCATGATTTCGCAGGCTCCACTGCCGTACATATGGTAGGTGGTGTTGCTGCTTTAATCGGCGCCAAAATGATTGGCCCCCGTATTGGTAAGTACAACGAGGATGGCTCTGTAAACGCAATTCCCGGTCACAGCATTCCCTTGGGTGCTCTGGGTGTGTTCCTGCTGTGGTTTGGCTGGTTCGGCTTCAACGGTGCTTCCACCGTGTGTGCAACCGGCGATGAAGCCCTGATTTCCATGGGCGATATCTTCATTACCACTAACATGGCTGCTGCTGCCGGTTCAACTGCTACCATGATTTACACCTGGGTACGCTATGGTAAGCCCGATGTATCCATGACCTTAAACGGCGTGCTGGCTGGTCTGGTTGCTATTACCGCTGG
>USBV01000071.1 GCA_900553055.1 uncultured Phascolarctobacterium sp. | reverse complement strand
GCATCATCAGCGCTGCATCCGCAGGCGTTGCCACGCCGCCAGCCGCAAAATTAACTACGGGCAAGCGCTTGTGCTCATGCACATAAACCACCAAATCATAGGGCACCTGCAGCTCCTTGGCCGCATTAAAGAGCTCGTTGGGCTGCAGCGCCGCCAGCTGCGCAATCTGCTGATTCATTTTGCGCATATGACGCACCGCCTGCACCACATCGCCCGTGCCAGGCTCGCCCTTGGTGCGAATCATGGCTGATGCGGCGCAAAGCTTCACCCAAGTCGCGGGCACCGCAAACAAAGGGCACCTTAAATTGCGTCTTATCAATATGGTAAACATCATCCGCCGGGGACAGCACCTCGCTTTCGTCAATATAATCTATTTCCAAGGCCTCCAAAATCTGCGCCTCCACAAAATGACCAATGCGGCATTTGGCCATCACGGGAATGGAAACCGCATTTTGAATTTCCTTGATCAGCTTGGGGTCGCTCATGCGCGCTACGCCACCGGCCGCACGGATATCCGCCGGAATCTTTTCCAAAGCCATAACTGCGCAGGCGCCTGCAGCCTCGGCAATGCGTGCCTGCTCCGGATTGGTTACATCCATAATAACGCCGCCCTTGAGCATTTGGGCCAGCTGTGCATTTAATGTGTATCTTTCGTTCATCAAAAATCCCTCCATAACATTAATCGCAGTGGTTTTACTTTCTTTTTACTTTACTGCACCACTGTTACGTAGTATTATAATGCTATCTGAATATATGTATATACTCATTTTTTAGCAAAAATATATTACCAGTTGGAGGTTCATCCCATGCTTACCTATAGCTTTGCCAATCTTCAGGGTGAGAGCATGTACACCCATCTTTATAAATGCATCAAAAACGATATCCTTGTTGGCACGCTCAAAGCCAGCGAAAAGCTGCCCTCCAAGCGCATGTTGGCCAAAAATCTGGGCATCAGCCTGATTACGGTGGAAAATGCCTACGCCCAGCTGCTTGTGGAAGGCTACATCTATTCCGAGCCCAAGCGTGGCTATTACGTGGCCAAGCTGCAGCAGCAGCTGTTGCCCACAGCGCAGCCCCAAGCCAGCCAACCGCTGGTGGAGGCCAAGGCCCCTGCTACCTTGAGCTTTGCCAAAAGCAGCGTGCCCCTGGAAACCTTTCCCTATAACACCTGGGCCCGCCTTTTGCGCAACACCCTCACCAGCGCCGATGAGCACGCCCTTATCAGCGACACTGCCACCGGCGGCGTGCTGCCCCTGCGCAAGGCCCTAGCCAAGCATTTATACCAATTTAGGGGTTTAAATGTTACCCCGGAGCAAATCATTATCGGCTCCGGTACGCAAACGCTGTATAACCTCATCGTACAGCTATTGGGACGCTGCCATATTTATGCCTTGGAGGACCCCGGCTATCCCCAGCTGGCTGCTATTTATCGCACCAACGATGTTTTTTGCCGCTATTTGCCCATGGATGAGCAGGGCATTCAGGCCGAGGTTTTAGAGAGCAGCGGTGCCGATATTTTGCACATCACGCCCTCGCATCAGTTTCCCACCGGCATCACCATGCCCGTAAGTCGCCGCTACGAGCTTTTGCACTGGGCCAGCCAAAAAAACAGCCGTTACATCATCGAGGATGATTACGACTGCGAATTCCGCCTGTTTGGCAAGCCCATTCCGCCCCTGCAAAGCATTGATAAGGCAGAAAAGGTTATTTATATCAACACCTTTTCCAAAACGTTAGCCCCCACCTTCCGCATTAGCTACATGGTGCTGCCAAAGCATCTGGCCTCACTTTTTTATGCAAAACTGGGCTTTTATTCCTGCACTGTATCTAATTTTGAGCAATTTACATTAGCAAAATTTATCGAAGACGGTTATTTTGAGCGCCACATCAACCGCATGCGCACCTATTATCGCAATAAGCGGGATAATCTTCTGCAATACCTAGCCACATGCCCCGCTGCCAAAGCACTGCAGGTTGAGGGCGAAAACAGCGGCCTACACTTTTTGCTGCATTTGGCCACGGAAGCAAGCGATAGCCAGCTGCGCGAAGCCGCGCTTAAGGAAGGTCTGCAAATCAAATTCCTTTCGGATTACTACCACAATAAGCTTAGCGATAACAGCCACACCCTGCTTATGAACTACACCGGCATTGAGGACGAGCTCCTGTACCCGGCGCTGGATAAGCTGTTTAAAGCGCTGCTGCCGTATTTGAAGGTATAAAAAGAAGCTGACTCGTACAAAACCGAGACAGCTTTTACTGCTAAAATATAAGAGCTTCAAATCTAGATTTGTATAATCGTGATTAGAAGCTCTTGCTTTTATTTATTCTTCACCGCTAGCCATGGCTTGCAGCTCTTCTATATATTCGTTTTCGGTAAAGACATAGATAAAGTCGCCAGCCATCAGGCGGATATCACCGGTGGGCGTAATTTGCTCTTCGCCACGTTTGATATCAACCAAGAGCGTGTTATGCGGCCATTTGATATCCTTGATAAGCTTATTGGCAATGGGACTGCCGCTGCAGATGGAAATTTCCACCACATTGCGCTGCTCCAGCGTTTCGTGTGCAGGCTTATCCTTCTTCAGCATGCGAGTTAAAAGTTCCTCATAAATGGGCTTGGAGTGGAAAAGCTCCGCAATAACAAAGGCTACCATGGCAGCAATGGCCAGCGTCAAAAGCTGCTGGTACGATGCTGTCATTTCCATAATCAGTACGGTGCCCGTGATAGGCGCACGCACGGAGGAGGAAAAGAGCGCCGTCATAGCAATGATTACGATGTTGGCAGCATAGATTTCCTCAATAATGCCCAAAGCAATCAGTACATGGGCACAGATGCCGCCGGTCAAGGCCCCAATAACCAGCATGGGCAGAAAGAAGCCACCGGGCACGCCGCAGCCGTAGCTGACCAAGGTGAAAAGGAATTTACCGACTAAAAACAATAAAAGCAGCTGCAGGGACACATGGGTTTTGGCTAAATGATTAATCAGGGTGTTGCCACCACCCAGTACCTCAGGCAGATAAAAGCCTAGCACGCCAGCAGTTAACAAAGCAAAAATAATCTTGTGCAGCTGGCTTTTAAAAATGGGCAAAGCATAGAAGCGACCAATATTTAAAAGGCCCTTGTTAAAAACAACGCCCGCCAAACCTGCTACCAAAGCGACAATAATGATAATTCCATAATGCTGCAGGGGAAAGCTCTGTAAATCATCAAAAACAAAGACCGTTTCACCGCCAAAAAGAGCACGGGAAATAACTGTTGCTGTCATGGCCGCGGCCATGGAGGGCAGCAGCACCATGATAGAAAAATTGCGGTGCAGCTCCTCTAGCGCGAAGATAACACCTGCTAAGGGCGCATTGAAGGCGGCAGCCAAGCCTGCACTCGCGCCACTGGTCATCAAATAACGCTCCTCCATACGCGTGCGTCCCAAAAGACGGCTCACGCCCTGCGCTGCCACGGCGCCCAGCTGAATGGACGGGCCCTCACGACCAAGCGAAAGGCCTGCGCCAATGCCGATAATGCCGGCTGTGAGCTTTACCCACATAATGTGGAACCAACGCATTTTGATAAGGCCCAAAAGAGCGCCCTTAACCTGCGGGATACCGCTGCCAGCGGCCATGGGCTCATAGCAAGTTAGCTTATATAATACAGCGCCGATAAAGAGCAGTGCTACGAACCACAACGCCGTAGCCGACCAATCGCGTTCAACCAGCTCCTGATAAAAATTTACACGCCATTCCTCGGCTACAGTCAGGCCCCAGCGAAAAAGGCTGATGACAAGGCCTGCGAAGATACCCGTCAAGATGCCTTCTAAAAATAGGCGCAGGCGAAAATGATGCCAATCGCTAATGGATTTATAAGTACCCATGATTTGTCTTCTATCGTTCATATTTTACTCCCCATGGTTGCTCGGTGGTTAAAGAATCTATGTCTTTAACTCGTACCAACGCAACGAATTTAATATACATATTATAGCACAGGGCACAGAAAAAAGGCAGTTCCCACATAGGAACTGCCTTAAAAATTCAAATATATAAGTGTGGATTAAGCCTTAGCTTCATCCTTGCCATATTCAGGATCGAATTTAGGATTCAGATAGTTTTGGAAGAGCCAAGCCAGAACAGCGCCAGAGATATTGTGCCAAGCGGAGAATACTGCACCGGGAACGGTAGCAGCGGGCATAGCAGCGAAGTGAGCCTTAGCTAAGCCAGTTGCCAAGCCGGAATTTTGCATACCAACCTCAACGGAAAGGGCAACAGCCTTTTTCCAGCTCATGCCGCACAGGCGAGCAAGGCCAAAGCCCAAGGCATAACCACAGCAGTTATGCAGGATTACAACCAGAATAATCAGGCCGGAGGTCTTCAAAATCAAATCGCGGCTTGCACCGATAACGCCAGCGATAATGAGGGAAATAGCGATACTGGAAACTGCGGGCAGATAGTCTACAGCAGTTTCGGCTAGCTTAGGCAGGAAGGATTTTACAGCCAAGCCCAAGCAAATCGGCAGAATTACGATTTGCACGATGGAGAAGAACATGCCTACGGGGTCAAAAGCAATTTTTTGACCGATGATCATATAGGTGATGAACGGAGTCAAAATGGGGCTCAGCACGGTGGAAACACTGGTCATGGTTACAGAGAGAGCAACGTCACCCTTAGACATAAAGGTAATTACGTTGGAGGAGGTACCGCCGGGGCAGGTGCCGACCAAAACAACGCCTGCAGTCAAAGCGGGGTCCAGACCAAAAGCAGTAGCTAAAAGATAAGCCAAGCCAGGCATAATCAAGAATTGTGCACAAGCACCAACTAAAACATCAATGGGACGCTTCAAAACTAAAGCAAAGTCCTTCAGGTTCAAAGTAGTACCCATACCGAACATTACAACGCCCAGCAAGCAGCTAAGCACGCTGACGCCACCTACTTTACCCAATACCCACAGGAAATTTTGGGGCATGGTCATACCGAGGATCAGAAAGACAATGGCGATGATGCCAAAAAACTTACCAATCATTGCACAGATTTGTTTCATTTGGAATTACCTCCCTAAAATAAAAATAATTGCGGGTTTTAACCCATTGGAAGAATCCTTGCTGAAGGCAAGTCTCTTCCTTTATGTTTTAAACGTCCATTATTATAACAAAATTGCTCTAAGAAATAAAGAGGTAAATGCAAAAACTTGGCAAGAAATTGTTAAAATGCCAAAATGTGTTATAATATTAATAGAAGTAAGCAAAAATTTGGACGGAGGTATACCAGTTGTATACTATCAGCAGGGATTATCGTAATGAAATAGTTATCGAAAAATCACGCTTTATCTGTAGCTTAAAAAAAGTGGCTAGTGAAGTCGAGGCCCAAGATTTTATTAAAGCTATTAAAAAGGAGTTTTGGGACGCAACGCATAACTGCTCTGCCTATATTGTGGATGATTTAGCTCAGCGTTCTAGTGATGACGGTGAACCGAGCGGTACGGCAGGCATCCCCATGCTAGAGGTGCTGCGTAAAAATAAGCTCGTAGGTACAGCAGCAGTGGTTACCCGCTATTTTGGGGGCATCAAACTGGGGGCGGGCGGCCTTGTGCGCGCCTATAGCGGCAGTGTGGCCGGGGCACTGAAGGAATGTGGCCTTGCTGAAAAAATTCTTATGAGCCGCTTTAGCTTTTTATATGATGTTAATAGCGTGGGTAGGATTTTGAATATCCTCTACCAGCAGGATTTGTTTGAAATCGCCGATGTGGAATATAATTTGCGAGCTAAAATCATCCTCAAAATGCAGGATAGCCAAAAGGCGGAGGCTGAAGCTTGGCTGACAGAGCACTTGAATATGCCCATCGAGCTCGAGCTGGAGGGCAGTGAGTACGCTGAGGTGCTGGTGAAGTAAAGTTATTCTTCTTCCATTTGTGAGAGAGATTGAGTGATAGAGGGATACGAATGGAATTATTATCTTTTTTAATCTTAGGTATCTTTGTGGGCATTTTAGGCTCACTTTTAGGCATTGGCGGTGGTGTAGTAATTGTGCCTTTGCTAGTATTTTATTGGGGCTATGAGCCTCAGGTGGCCATTGGTACCTCGGTGCTGGTGGTGCTACTAAATTCTATCTCAGGCACGCTGGGTTATATGCGCAAAAAACAGGTCTGCGTAGATGCGGCTATCAAATTCGCTATAGCTACTGTACCCGGAGCCTTTTTAGGCAGCTACGCAGCAGAGTTTTTACAGGGTCGGCTATTTTACGGAGTTTTCGGCTTTTTCTTCCTTGGTGTGGCCTATAATATGTTCACTAAAGCTACGAAAAAAGATGGCACCAGCGGTGCCAATGCCAAGGTGCCAGAGCATTATAATTGGCAGCTAGGCGTGCTGTGCAGCGTTTTTGTAGGCTTTTTGGCCAGCATTTTAGGCATCGGTGGCGGTATCGTGCATGTGCCCTTTATGGCCTATATCCTGCAATTCCCTGTGCATGTGGCTATTGCCACCTCCACCTGCATTTTGGCAGTATCTTCCCTCTCTGGCATGCTGAGCCACGCCTTTTTAGGACACATCGTGTGGACCACCGGCCTAGGCATTGGCGTAGGCGCTTTCATTGGCGCGCAAATGGGCGTGCAAATTGCCCAAAAGCTGAAATCATCTTATTTGCTGAAATTCTCCAGTGTGCTGGTGTGCATCACGGGCATTAAATTTTTGATGAGCGCATTTTAAAATTTGCATAAAAAGTGAAAGCTGTATTCCTAAGTGTAATACTGAGGAATACAGCTTTTTCAATTCCAGAAAATATCTAATCATGATTATACAAATCTAGATTAGATGTTTTATTTTTTGATTTCTACCTCATCAAATTGCTTGCCATCGGGTAAAAAGGCCCTGAAGAGCAGCTTTTCCTGTGACACATCCAGCGTCATGTAATTGGCTGTTTCAGGTTGGGGTGCACGGGCTGCATCCCAGGCAAAATCGCCCCACAGCTTGGGATAGCGCACATTGCCGGCTACGCCTGTGAGGATGTAGGTTATGCCATCCGCTGCCGGTGCAAAATTGCGCAGCGGCAGGCGCCGACGATAGGTGTGCAAATGAGCGCTCAGTACTGCATCTACACCATATTTTTCATACAGCGGCATTAGCTGGCGACTGAAATCAAGGAAAAAAGTTGCCCGCTCCGGTCTGCCCGACTCCTTGCTAAAGGCATACATAAAGATATCCCTATGCTGTAGCACTATTTTCCAACGAGCCTTACTATTTGCCAAATCCTGCTCCAGCCAACGCAATTCATCTGTCAAAAGCTGGGGCTGCCAGCCCTGTGCTTCATGAAAGTTGGTATCTAGCACCGTAAAATGCACGGGACCATAATCAAAGCTATAAAATTGGCGCTTGTACTCGGGCAAGCCATTTTCAGGCACTGCAAAAAGATTGATGTATGCCTTAGGCGGGGTCATCTGCCAGTCCAAGCTATAGGCCTCGTGGTTGCCGATAACAGGGGCAAAGGCCGTATCAGCACTAAAGGGCTCCACGCTGCCCAGCCATGCTCGCCATTGACTGCCGTCCTGCCCATTATCCACAAGGTCGCCCATATTGATATAAAGCTCAGCGGATTTGTGCCTTTGTTGTGCAGCACGAGCTAGCTCTCGCCAGCCGCTATAATCGCTACTTTGGGAGTCAGGGAAAATCAAAGCGGTGAAGCCTTTGACATTATCTGTTTTGAGGCTATGCCAAGTACCCTTGCTTTTTGCAGTAACGATGCGATATTCATAGATACTATTCGGTTGTAAACCTTGTAGCTGTACCTGATATTGCAAATAATCAGTCTTAGCTTCCTTAAAGGAGCATTCCGTTGCTGCTTGGGTAAATACTGCACCCGTTTCACCACTAGCTTTTTTAGCAGCACCCTGATTAGCTCCAGCATTAGCCATACCCTTCAAGCGATACTCCACACTATAGCCTTGGCGAACCTCGCTCTGCCACATAATGGTACGACTAGTGCCATTATCCTCTGCCACTAGCT
>USBV01000070.1 GCA_900553055.1 uncultured Phascolarctobacterium sp. | reverse complement strand
TTCTTCCGCCAAAAAGGCTGCTCATCAGGCATTGGCCGCTGTAGCACACGCACAGCGCACCATGGATGAAGGTTTCGATTTCCGTGCCACGGCTGCAGGCAGCTTCGATCTCCTTTAAGGAGAGCTCGCGAGCCAAAACGCTGCGCTCCATTCCTGCTGCCACGGCAAAATCCACGCCGCTGCTATTGGTAATGGTCATTTGAGTGCTGGCATGCAGGGGCAGCTCCGGCACGATTTGCCGCGCCAGACGAATAATGCCCAAATCCTGCACGATTATGCCATCCACGCCCACATTGTTTAAAAAAAGCAGATAGTCCGCTAGCTCTGCCAGCTCGCTATCATCCACCAAGGTATTAACGGTGATGTAAAGACGAACTCGGTGCATATGGGCAAAGTACACAGCCTTCGCCATTTCTTCTTTATCAAAATTGCTGGCATAGGCGCGAGCGCCAAAAGACTTACCGCCCATATACACGGCATCGGCACCGGCATTCACCGCCGCCTCCAAGGCCTCCCAGCTGCCAGCCGGAGCCAAAAGCTCAATGTATTCTTGCTTCATTATTCTTACCTTTCACGCACTGCGGCCAAAAGCTTGTCATAGCGCTGCTGCAGCTCGTCCAGTTCCGCCGCCAAATCCAGTGCCGTCCACACAGCCAGCTTCTCTCGATTCGTCACCTTTTTATCCGCCGCCAAACGCTTCATGCGCTCGTCCACGCTTTGTGCGACCTGCAGCACTTGGGTTTGCGGAGCGGAGGTGCGCAACACATAGGTTTCGTTATATATTTGTACAGAAATTGCTGTTTTTTCCATAATCTCTCCTTATCAACGGGCGATAATGGTAAAAGTAAATTTATCTAAGCTAATTCTTTCCCAGGGGCGCTTGTATTCCATTTGCACCTTATAGGTACCGGACTGCTGCACGTTCAGGAAGAGGATTTCCGTCCCTGCCACGCCCGTTGCCACGCGCTCTTCCTCCTCACGCGGAATGATAAAGGTGCTGCCCACTCTAACCACGGCAGTGCTATTAGCACTCATCTGCCAGCTATAGCCGGTGGAAGGATTACTGGCCAGCTTCAAAGCTAATAATCCCGGCTTATCCAAAACCAAGGTTTTGCCGCTGGCAGCAGCGGTCAGGCGCGCCACCTGCATGATGCGACCTGCTTCGCCAATACGCATATGGTCCAACAGCTTATTATAAGGAACAAAGCTGTTATAGGCACCATATTTTTGTTGCTGCAGATAAAAGCCATCCTCAGCAAAAAGCACCTTGTCATAGTCGCCTAGCGCCTGCTGCACCTGCTCCTTATCCACAAAAAAGTCGGTCACTGTGAACTCCTTGCCCGTGGTTAAGTCAAGGTTGAGCCCGGCATAGGCCTGCTTACCGCCATTGCTAGCAGTGAGTAAGAGGCTCACGAGGCTAGGACGATTAAGCTTTACCTCGTAGCTTACGCTGCCGCCGCCCACTTCCTTGCTTAGCTTGGTAGCAGCTTCTCGAATTAGCGAATTGAGCTGCTTTTCATAGGCCGCGTCATTACTGCCATCGATATAAGGCAGTGTTACGCTAGCCTTGCCAAGCGTAGCCTGCTCCTGCAGCACCGTAGTCTGTTGGTCGGCAAATGCCGGCAGGGATAGCATGAGTAGCAAAATCGTAGTCAATAGTGTTTTCATAGGCATCACCTCAATAGTGCCTCCCCCTCCGGGGGAGGTGGCAGTCGCGCAGCCATTTTTATTCTATACGACTCTCAAAATGCGACTGACGGAGAGGGGCTTCGCCTAACTGCTTTAGGAACAGCAATCCCCTCTCAGTCAGCTTCGCTGACAGCTCCCCCGAGGGGGGAGCCTTCCAATAGCTTTACTTCTTTATAAACTCAATAGCTTTCTTCAAACGTTCAATAGTTCTTTCCTTGCCCAGCAGCACCATTACATCAAACATGCCAGGAGAAACAGTTCTGCCGGTCAAAGCCAAACGCGTCGGATGAATCACCTTGCCCAGGGCCAAACCACTTTCGGCAGCAATCTTATTATAAGCTGCCTCAGTGCTAGCCAAATCATACACATCATCAGCTTCAATCGCAGCGATGCAAGCCTCCATCACTGGAATATTTTCCGGCTTAAAGTGCTTAGCAACGCCCTTTTCGTCGTAGGCATCCACATCCTTAAAGAAGTAGGTGGAAGCATCTGCCACCTCCTGCAGCGTTTTCACGCGTACGCGCACGCAGTCAACTAATTTAGCAAAATATTCTTCATTATTTGCAAACCAAGCTTCATCTACAAGGCCATCCTTTACAAAGAAGGGCTTAACCTCCGGCAAAATCTTTTCAAGCGGCAGCTCGGACAAATATTGACCGTTCATCCAGGTCAGCTTTTTGGTATCATAAATAGCAGCCTTGTGGCTCATTTGCTCCAGCTCAAACAGCTTCACCGTTTCTTCCTTGGAGAAAATTTCGCGCTCGTCGCCAGGGCCCCAGCCCAGCAGCGTCAGGTAGTTCACAATAGCCTCGCTCAAATAGCCCTGACCGCGGAACTCCTCAACGGAGGTTGCACCATGGCGCTTGCTCAGCTTAGAGCGGTCTGGCGCCAAAATCATGGACATGTGGCCAAATTGAGGCGGCTCCCAGCCAAAGGCACGGTATACCAAAAGCTGCTTGGGAGTGTTGGAAAGATGCTCCTCGGCACGCAGTACATGCGTCATGCCCATCAGGTGATCGTCCACAACAACTGCAAAATTATAGGTAGGAATGCCGTTGGATTTCATGATAACGAAGTCATCGAATTGATCCATACCATAAGTAATATCACCGTGAATCAAATCATGGAAGGTGATGGAGCCTTCAGTGGGGTTCTTTAAGCGCACGGTGTAGCTTTCGCCAGCAGCTGCGCGAGCCTTGGCCTCCTCCACCGGAATATTGCGGCAGGTACCAACGTAGCGCGGGGACAGCTTAGCAGCAGCTTGCTTTTCGCGCTCCTTAGCCAGCTCCTCCACAGTGCAGAAGCAGTAGTAAGCCTTGCCTTCTTCCACCAGCTGCTCGCAATATTTGCGATAAATATCCAAGCGCTCGGATTGGTAGTACGGGCCATAATCGCCGCCGCGCTCCGGTCCCTCATCCCAATCGATGCCCAACCATTTTAGGCTGGTGATGATTTGGCTCACGGAATCCTCCTTCAAGCGTTCAATATCGGTATCCTCAACGCGCAAAATCAGCTTGCCGCCCATTTTGCGTGCAAACAACCAGTTGAACAAGGCAGTACGGGCACCACCAATATGTAAATACCCAGTGGGACTGGGTGCAAATCTTACTCTAACCTCGGACATTTTATCGTCTCCTTTGTCTATTTTTTGCCTATTTTTTCATGGTTAAAAATGAAAATTGTATATCAGAATAATTATAACTCTTAGCGCTGAAAAGTGCAATTATAATGTGTTTGTGCTCTCGCGCTTTGTGTGAATTTGTGGTAAAATGGTTCTAAACTTATCCATGAATAGGAGGATGCTTATGTGCCAAACCCCAGATTGGTCCATTGGTGACAAATATCTGCGCGAAAATGCGCCCGAGCTCGCCCCATTAATCGCCAAATACGCTCCCTGCCCTTTAAAGGCTAGACCCTTAGAGGAATATTTTTCTATTTTACTCACCGGCATTATCGCCCAACAGCTGCCCCCGGAGGTAAGCCAAGAGCTGATGCAAAAGTTGGAAAAGCTCACGGGCAAGCCTATCTCGCCCCAAGCGGTTTTGCAGCTAACTACCGAAGAGCTCTTAGCCATTGGTCTCAAGCAGCAAAAGATTGATTATGTACAGGGCTTTGCCCAAGCCGTTGCCTGCGGCACTATTGATATGAGCAAGTTTGCTGAAATGACCGATAGCCAAATTACGAAGCAGCTGCTCAATGTGCGCGGCCTCGGCCAGTGGACGATTGAGATGTTTTTGCTTTTGGGTCTGTGCCGCACGGATGTGGTGCCCTCGGCAGATTATATTTTTAAGAAGGAATTGCAGCAGCTGTTGCATTTGCCCGACTTGCCCAAGCGTGGCGTCATAAATAAGGTCACCGAACCTTGGCGTCCCTGGCGCTCCCTAGTAGTCTGGTACCTCTGGCAGCACGCAAACGATAAATAAAAATTCCTCACTCCTATATTACGACAGAAAGGAGCCTCCCTTTTAAAAGGGAGGGGGACCACGTAGTGGTGGAGGAATTAAAACAGCTCCCTACTGACAATCCAGTAAGGAGCTTATTTTTATGCATTCTTAAAATTTCACATGGCTGGGCTCATAGTCCACCGTAGTCTTCACAAAGGCGATTTCGTTGCAGTACGGATACTGCGGGCAGTACACGCATTCCTTCCACACCTTTTGCGGCAGCTTATCCTTCGCCGTTTCAATATAATCGCATTTGGCAAAAAAGCCCGGCTGATACGTGAGCGTAAAGAACATCGTCACCCCGCGCTCAATGCCCTCTTTTTCCAAATGCTGCACCAGCTGCCGACCAATACCGCTGCATTTATGCTCAGGACTAACGGCTAAGCTGCGAATTTCTGCCAGCCTATCCCACACAAAATGCAGTGCACCACAGCCTAAAAGATGGTTGCCCTCAACAGCAATAATATAATCCCGCAGATTTTCGTAAATAGCGTTGCGGGCACGGGGCAGCATTAGCCCCTCCTTCGCATAATCATTCAACAGCTTGTGAATATTTTCCACATCGCTAAATTTAGCAGGACGAAACGTAATCATAATCAAGACTCCCTTATAGCAAAATAGTGGCAGGCGTTACCACCGCACTGCATAAACTTGCAAACTTGTTTTATATATATTACCACTATTTGTGCAGGAGTACAACTAAAAATCAGAAAAAATCTAATATATACTTGTAATTAATTCCCTCCGCTGGTATGCCAATTAAAAAGAGACTATGAGAAAAACTCTCACACACTCATTAAAAATGGTAGATCTTTTATAGGTTGCTACATTCCTTGCATTCCAACGCAATAGGTATCTTAATTTGACTTTCAATCATTCTTATATTACAATTAACTTGAATAGAAATTTGAAAGGATGTGATGCTATGTGTACTCAACAAGCTCTTGACAAAATAGCCCATGAACTGAAGACTGAAGCATTGCTCCTCAGTATCTGGAGTAGAAACACTGCTTAACTTGTTTAAAGCTTATCTTGACCAAAAATGGTAACTGCACTCTTGCTCCCCGCTCTGCGGGGATTTTTTTGTTGGCTAAATATCCCACGAACCCCATAAATTGAATTCGTGTCTTATATTATCATATAACAAACTTTATTTTTTTCAACAAAAGCTTTATTTACATATATACTTATATTTTAGTTTCTAATCTGCATTAATGTATATATATCGTATTAAATAACAATGCTTAGTTTATTCATGTGCTGTTTTTAACCCCTGTCACAAAACGTTACAGAAACAAATATTTGTCTATTGGTACGACATTTGCAATTCTAAAATCAAAAAGGTTTAGGCGCAACCTCCCTATATTTTTCGCCATGTCTAAAAAAAATAGCAATTAATATATGGCCAAAAAGCTACATCTAAAATACTTCACATTTTCTCCACAAATTTCATTGTCAAAGTCAAAAATTCTGACAATTTTTTGTTTCGAGTTCATACTTTCTTCACCTGCTATTTCTATAACTATATGTTAATATATACTTGACAACCTAATAACATGGAGTTCATAATTATTCCATCGTGGATTTTTGTAGTAGTAGTGTCTTCGGGCACTACTATTTTTGTGTATTAGGTTGATTTTTGCGAAGGGAGGTTAAATGTTTTAAATTTATGTTAAAAACTAAATGAGACCACTCTAAAAGGAGATTGATGCTATGGCCAATGACTTTACCAATGTTGATTATCGTGAAAAGATCAAAAAGCTGACGCTATTTGACGCTATCTTGTTTCGCAAGGCCTTCGACTTAAACATTGTCATATTGAGCACTGCATCGGGAGCAATATTAGAATTATTATAATTATCTACATATATATAAATATCAATCGGTAAACCTCTGAGATATTTCTCCATAACAGGCTTAACCTCTGCCCAATCAAGGCCCCCATTACCACAGCCTAATTTAGGAAAGGCAATGGATGTTATACCTTCTTTTTCATATATTTCCAGAAATTTTTGCAAGCCTAGTTCAATGTACTCTAGCTTAGACTTTCCACGCCAGTGCTCCTTTGTAGGAAACAATAACAGAATATAGTCATCTGCTCGCCAAATCATTAAATTACCAATATTGAGGACTCCTTCTGAGCAAGCTTTTTTATATTCTAGAAACATATCAGGATATTTTTCTTTGAAGGCCAAAGCTATACCCTTCCCCATTACACCAACTATGTTAACAGTATTCACTATGCACTGTGCAGGGCTAGTAAACATATCGCCTTCCAGATAATATAACAAAGTACTCACCATCCTATATCTTATAACCAAAACACGCCTTGTCTTTTTTTAATGTACCATATCTAGTCAAGTAAAGCTATTAACTTTTTAAGTAACATAAATGTAAAGTTCTTTTCTTCAAAAAACAACCCCTAAAGCTGCCACCAGTACAAACTGTCAGATTTAGGGGTTGGAACAGTTATATTTGCTGTGTATTAACGGTCTAAGCGTTGTGAACACAAATTTCTAAAGTTTTTTTCAATATTTTATTTAAAATAATTTACGCCGCTGAGGAAAATCTTCTGGTCCTTTTCGCCAGCGATATTGCGGAACAGGCCGGGCGCGAAGCGCTCGCTGTGGCCCATCTTGCCCAAAATGCGGCCATCAGGACTGGTGATGCCTTCGATAGCATACAAGCTGCCGTTGGGATTGAACGGAGTGTTCATCGTGGGCACGCCTGCTGCGTTCACATATTGAGTAGCCACTTGGCCATTCGCAAAGAGCTCCTTAATCGTTGCTTCCGGTGCGTAGAAGCGGCCTTCGCCGTGAGAAACAGCAATCGCATGCTCCTCGCCGGGCTCGCACAGACTGAACCAAGGAGACTTGTTAGAAACAACGCGAGTGGTCACGATTTGGGAAATGTGGCGACCAATATTGTTAAAGGTCAAGGTGGGAGAAGCACTGATCATATCGCAGATTTCGCCATAGGGTACCAGGCCCAGCTTAATCAAAGCTTGGAAGCCATTGCAAATGCCCAGCATCAGGCCATCGCGGTTCTCTAGCAAATCGCTGATGGCTTCCTTAATGCGCGGATTGCGGAACATAGTAGCAATAAACTTGCCACTGCCATCCGGCTCGTCACCAGCACTAAAGCCGCCGGGAATCATCACGATTTGAGAATTATTAATATGCTTAACCATTGCTTCTACAGATTCTTCGATAGCAGCAGCGGTCAGATTACGAATAATAAAGGTGTTGGCCTCAGCGCCAGCAGCCTCAAAAGCACGCGCACTGTCGTACTCGCAGTTGTTGCCGGGGAATACGGGGATGAATACGCGAGGTTTAGCGATATTCACTGGCGCAGTCAGCTGCAATTTCGCAGTGTAAAGAGGCATGTTGATATCAGCAGGCTCCTCCACAGCGGGCAGGCTGTCCGGGAAAATCTTTTGCAAGGGCTCGCGATAAGCAGCCAAAGCCTTATCCGCAGCAATCACAGTATCGTTGATAGCGATGCCTGCGCTTGCAGTGGTGTGGCCCAGCACCATGTAGTCCAAGCCAGCGAAAATTACTTCCGAGTTCACGCCAGCAGCCAGCTCCAGCACCATGCCACCGGGCTGCAGGGTAAACAAGCTTTCCGGGTCATGGAAGGGCTTAATGAACTCGAAGCCCAGCTCGTTGCCCATAGCCATGGTGGTTACGAGTGCAGCGATACCGCCCTCTTTAACAGCAGCTGCAGCCTTGATTTGGCCTGCCTCCATAGCATCGTGTACAGCAGTCAAATTCTTGCGCAATGCAGCAAAGTCCAGCACCTCGGCATTATCGCGCGGGCAGGACAGGAATACCACCTCGTCCCCTGCTTCCTTGAACTCAGCAGAAACGGCCTTGTCGCCATCGATAACGCCCACAGCAAAGGAAACCAAGGTGGGCGGAACAGTTTTATCCATAAAGGTGCCGCTCATGGAGTCCTTGCCGCCGATGGCAGCGACGCCCAGTTCCACCTGCGCGTCCAGCGCGCCCAGCAGGCCGGC
>USBV01000069.1 GCA_900553055.1 uncultured Phascolarctobacterium sp. | reverse complement strand
ACGGAGACGGCGTGCTTCTGGACATGCTGCAGGAAAAGCGCGCCAATCTCCCGGCACTTGCCGCCGAGGATCTGTTCTCCGGCATGCTCCAGTCGCGCCTCGGAAAAATGATCGTCAAGCGCGCAGGGCTCAAATATCAGACGCCGCTGCAGAGCCTGAATGACGAGCAGCTGCTCGCCTGCGTCAAAATCGCCAAGCATTGGGCAAATTCACGATGGCTAAACTTCTTAATATCCTGTCCCTTAAAGGTAATACTACCCTTTTCCACAGGCCAAATGCGGCTAATGGCCTTCAGCGTGGTGCTCTTGCCGCAGCCGTTGGGGCCAATAATTGCCGTAATCTTGCCCTCGGGAATCTCCAAGGACAAATCGTGCACAATGGTCTTTTTATTAATGCCCACATCAATATTATGAGCTGCCAAAATCGCTGTCATCAGATTTCCCTCCTTAACAAGAACAGAAAGAAGGGTGCGCCCAAAAAGGCCATAATAATGCCCACAGGCAATTCAATCGGCGCAAAAATTACGCGCGCAAAGGTGTCGCTCAAGGTTACAATCGCAACGCCCAGCAAAGCTGCCGCAGGCAGCAAAAAGCGGTAATCGCTACCAATTAACAGCCGCGCCGCATGGGGCACAACCAAGCCCACAAAGCCCAACAGGCCCACTACACTGACAGCACTGGCGGCCAGCAAGGCTGCAATAGCTGTCATCACAATGCGGGTAACCTCCACATTCACGCCCAAGCCCCGGGCCATTTCGTCACCCAGCTGCAAAATATTTAAGTAAGAAGCACTGGCCAAGGCCAATACTAAGCCAATAGCAGCATAGGGTAGGATGATGCTTACATGGGGCCAGCTACGAGCCGCCAAGCCGCCCACCATCCACATCAAAGCACCATGGACTCTGTCGCTATAAAAAATCATCAGGCCGCTAATGCCCGCACTTAAAAAGGCTGACACAGCCACACCGGCCAAGATAATGCGCACGGGCTTGATACCATTTTTCCATGCCAAAATATAAATGCAAATGGCCGCCAGCATAGCTCCCACAAAGGCCACCGGCGTAATCAAATATTCCAACGCCGGGAAGAGAATCATAATCACAACACCAGCCAAGCCTGCGCCGCTGGAAATACCGATGATATGGGGGTCCGCCAAGGGATTACGCATAATGGCCTGCAAAATAGCGCCGGATAATGACAAATTAATGCCCACCAGCGCCCCCACAATGGTGCGGGGCATGCGGATATTCCAAATAATCTGGCTTTGGGGGTCCATCCCAGGGTTAAGCAAAAGCTCCACGATTTGGGACATGGTTATCACGCTGGAGCCCTTGGTCAGGCTCAAAAAGGCACCCAGCACTGCCAAAAAAGCAAACAATATTAAAATGGTCACACGCCAAGCAGTGCGGCTAATGCCAAAGCGCTCCACTGCTCCGTCCAAGCTTTTATTTGCCATCTTTAAAAACCTCTGGATAAACCTGCTGAGCCATGTACTTGACAGCCTCCGGATAGCGCAGACCGGGGTTAATCAGGAATAAGCGCTCCGGCAGCACATAGACCTTGCCCTGCTGCACGGCAGTAAGACTGTTCCAAGCAGGATTCTTTTTGAAATCCTTGCGCAGGCGATTTTCGATTTCCTCCGCCTTACCCATGGAAGTAATAAAAATCAAATCAGGATTTTGGCCCACCAAGCTTTCCATGCTATAGGGAGTTTTGTCGGACTTGCCCTGCAGGGCAGCTGCAGCCACATTCTCAAAGCCTAAAATATCGCTAACACAGCCAGCAATGCTGCGAGAGCCTTCTACAGTTACACTGCTAGCCGTGGCGTGCATAATCACAATGCGCTTCTTATCCTTGGGCAGCTTGGCTTTAATCTCATTAATCTGCTTATCCAGCAAAGCATTTTCCGCCTTGGCCTTCTCAGGATTGCCATACACATCGCCTAGTGTCTTTACTGTTGCCTTAACCTCATCATAGGTTTTGGCATCGAACTCGATGACATTGATTTTGTTGGATTCTAGTAGCGGCACAAATTTTTCGTGCTGATTGCGACCTGCCAAAACTAAATCAGGACGCAGCGCTACAAGGCTTTCCATGTTAATATTGAAAACAAAGCCAATTTCCGGCACATTCTTCATGGATTCAGGAATGGTACCCACCTTAGAGGTTGCACGGCCCACAATCTTGCCGCCCACTGCTTCAATCATACCCAAATAAGAAGGACTCAGGCTCACTATCCGCTCCGGCTTCTGCGCCAGCACTACCTGTCGACCGGCAGCATCCTTTAAGGATAAATAGGCCTTGCTCGTATCAACAGCCTGCTTTTTTTCGCCGCCACCACAGCCAGCCAACGCCAGCGCAGCCACGCACAGGCAAGCCCCTGCAATCCTTTTCCACTGCATCTATCATCACCTCATGCTCAAAGTATTCTCTCAAAAAACATCTCCCTGCAAGCTGACGAAATGCTTGCGTAAGCCAGCTACAGCCATTTTCCAAGTGCAGGAGATATTCTTATTAACACTTCTATCATGATAGCACAATTACCCCTACCAGTCAACAAAACAAGCTTCTTCTTGCCCCTTTCAGCCTACTTTGCTATAATATAATGCATAAATAACTAGCTTATGCAAGGGCATTTATTCTTGTATTTTGCCCCAATATAGAAGCATCAGAGGAGGTCTTTCCTATGGAAATGAAGGAAATGGTTGAGCGCATCAATGAGCTGGCGCATAAAAAGAAAAAAGAAGGTCTGACAGCCGAGGAATTAGCAGAGCAAAAGGAGCTCTACAAGCGTTATTTGGCTAATATTCGCGGCCAATTAAAGGCACAGCTGGATAATATCGAAGTCGTGGACAAAGCACCTATTCAACTGCACTAAGATATGAAAGCTAGTAAAGCGCAAAAATCACAAGAAATTACTGCTTCACCTTGGCAGCCCATTCTGCCACAAGTGCTAACACCCTCAATGATTGCTTTTGAGGACGATTTTTTGCTCATTATCGATAAGCCCGCCGGCATGCTGGTGCACCCCACCGTAAGCCAATGGGAGGGCACTCTATATGATTTAGTTAAGGACTATTACACGTATAAGGGCATCACAGCGGATATTCACCCCGTTTCTCGCTTGGACAAAAACACCTCCGGGCTTGTTATTTTCGCCAAGGAGCCCATCATCCAGTTTTGGCTGAGCCAAGCGGAGGTTGTGAAGGAGTATGTGGCCATCGCCCAAGGGCATATCGCCGAGCAGCAGGGACTGATTGACGCTCCCATTGCCCGCAAGGAGGGCAGTATTATCGAGCGCTGTGTGGACTTTGAGCGTGGCAAGGAGGCTAAGACGGCCTATACTGTGCTGGGCTATTACGGTGACAATACCCTCCTCAAGCTACGCCTTTTCACTGGTCGCACTCACCAAATTCGTGTGCATATGGCGCATATCGGGCACCCTTTGGTGGACGACAATCTTTATGGCACGCCGGGACCACAGTCCCGCCACGCACTGCATGCCTATCGCCTAGCCTTTAAGCATCCTGTTGGAGACATGCAACTGGAAATTACTCGCACTTTACCGAAGGATTTGCGAAAAATTCTATACTAAATAAGTCAATAGTGTGCTATAATTAGTATATAGTAATTGGATAACTCAGCCCGAGGGCTGATAATTAAGGAGGAATCTTAATGCCTTTAGTAACTTCTACCGAAATGTTCAAAAAAGCTTATGAAGGTCACTATGCAGTTGGTGCCTTCAACGTTAATAACATGGAAATCATCCAAGGTATCGTATCTGCTGCCCAAGCCGAAAAATCCCCGCTGATTCTGCAGGTATCCGCTGGCGCTCGTAAATATGCTAACCACATTTACCTGATGAAGCTGGTTGAGGCTGCTGTAGAGGACACCGGCCTGCCCATCTGCCTGCATCTGGACCATGGCGAAGATTTTGAAATTTGCAAGGCCTGCGTGGATGGTGGCTTCACCTCCGTTATGATTGACGGCAGCAAGCATCCCTTCGAAGAAAACATCGAAATCACCCGTCGTGTTGTTGAATATGCTCACGAGCGCGGTGTTGTAGTTGAAGCAGAGCTTGGCAAGCTGGCCGGCGTGGAAGACGCTGTTAAGGTTGCTGCAAAGGATGCTACCTACACTGACCCCGACCAAGCAGTAGAATTTGTAGAGCGCACCGGCTGCGACTCTCTGGCCATTGCTATTGGCACCAGCCATGGCGCTTACAAGTTCAAGGGCAAACCGGAGTTGGATTTTGCTCGTCTGGAGAAGATTACCAACCTGCTGCCTGGCTATCCTTTGGTGCTCCATGGTGCTTCCACCGTTATTCCTGCCTTTGTTGAAGAATGCAACAAATATGGTGGCAAGCTGGATGGCGCTCAGGGCGTGCCCGAAGATATGCTGCTGCGTGCCGGCAAATTTGGCGTGTGCAAGATTAATATCGACACCGACCTGCGTCTGGCTATGACTGCTTCCATTCGCAAGCATTTCGTAGAAAACCCCGGCGATTTCGATCCTCGTCAATATCTGAAGCCTGCTCGTCAAGCTATCCAAGATATGGTAGCTCACAAGATGCGCGACGTGCTCAACAGCTCCAACAGACTGTAATAGCTTTATAATGAATCTAGAACGCCCCAGCATTGCCTTTTTGGTAATCTGGGGCGTTGCTTATTTCTTAATAGGCTAAACACCTTTGCTCATACTTTGACAATTTTTTATAGATAGTCTATAATAGTAGGCATATTCTCTCTAAGTAAAGGAATTATTTCTCGTGGATAAATACAAAAAGGCCTTTCTCGCAGCCTTTCCCCTCACTCTCCCCATTTGTGCCGCCTTTTTATTTTTAGGCTTCTCCTATGGTTTTTTTATCTGTAGCAAGGGCTTCAGCCCCTGGTACCCCTTTTTTACTAGCATGCTAGTCTTTGCTGGTTCCATGGAATTCGTACTTGTAGGAATGCTGCTAAGTGCTTTTAATCCTTGGTATTGCTATCTAATGACCTTGATGGTTAATTCTCGTCACCTTTTCTATGGTCTTTCTATGTTAGAAAAATTCAAGGATACAGGCTGGAAAAAAATCTATCTTATTTTTGGTATGTGCGATGAATCTTTCGCTATTAACGTCAGCACCTCTCCTCCTGATGGTGTCGACAAGGGCTGGTTTATGACCTTCGTAACACTGTTAAACCAAATCTACTGGGTTGCAGGCTCTACCATAGGTGGTATTATGGGCAGCAGCATAAAAATTAATACACAAGGACTTGATTTTGCTCTGGTAGCTCTTTTCGTGGCTATTTTCGTCAGCCAATGGCAAAACAGCACCAATCATAATCCTGCCATCATCGGTATTATTCTACCCTTGGTCTGCCTTGTAATATTAGGTCCACAAAGCTTTGTCCCACCGGCCATGCTGCTCATGCTAATACTTTTCATCACTGCCTACTATAAGGGAGGGATCAAGCTATGAGCTTTACGGAACAGCTGATAACCATAGCAGTGGTGGTGTTGGGCACTATGACTACGCGTTTTCTGCCCTTTTTACTCTTTCCCGCTCATAAAAAAACACCGCCCTTGGTGGCATTTTTAGGCAGGGTTTTGCCTAGTGCAGTTATGGGACTATTGGTGGTATATTCGCTTAAAGATACTTCTATTTTGGGACAAACTCATGGTTTGCCAGAAGCCATTGCTGTGGCAATCACTGTGTTGCTGCAGTTAGTGCTCAAGAATTTACTTCTAACCATTGCTGGCGGCACCATTTGTTATATGCTGCTTGTGCAGTATTTGTTCTGATAGACTTTGGTAGAAGTGATAAGTTGATTTGTGAAGACTTTTTGCTTGACAAAAGCAGCTTTTTCCTGTAATATAATATTTGTCTTTTGGGGGTATAGCTCAGCTGGGAGAGCGCTTGAATGGCATTCAAGAGGTCAGCGGTTCGATCCCGCTTATCTCCACCAGAAGTAACCTACGCACCGTAACATGAGTTACGGTGCTTTTTTTGCGCACCTTCAGGCAAACAAAAAAAACAGCGGTTCGATTCCGCTTATCTCCACCACCCGGAAACCCGCCCTGGAACTGCGTTCCGGGGCTTTTTCATTTTCTGGGTGCAAGTATAGAACACCCTCTGCAACAAGTCATTGCAGAGGGTGTTTGCATAAAGTATCAATATGTAAAGCTAAGCCAATTACAGTCCTGCTTGCTCACGCAAAGCAGCAGCCTTATCAGTGTGCTCCCAAGGCAGGTCCACATCGGTGCGGCCAAAGTGACCATAAGCAGCGGTCTGCTTGTAGATGGGGCGCAGCAAATCCAGCTCACGGATGATGCCGGTGGGGCTCAGCGCAAAGTTCTTACGGACCAGCTCAGCAATCTTTTCTTCGTCAATCTTTGCAGTGCCAAAGGTTTCTACCAAAACAGAAACCGGTTGTGCTACGCCGATAGCATAAGCCAATTGAATTTCGCACTTATCTGCCAAGCCAGCAGCAACAATATTCTTAGCTACATAGCGAGCAGCATAGGCAGCACTGCGGTCCACCTTAGAGGGGTCCTTGCCGGAGAAAGCACCGCCGCCATGACGAGCCATACCACCATAGGTATCAACAATAATCTTACGACCGGTCAGGCCAGCATCGCCTTGAGGACCGCCGATTACAAAGCGACCAGTGGGGTTGATGTAGTATTTGGTATTTTCGTCCAGCATTGCTGCAGGAACGATGGCCTTTACTACGTTTTCAATCAAATCCTTCTCAATTTGCTCATGGGTAATTTCCGGAGCATGCTGGGAAGAAATTACAATAGCATCGATGCGCTCAGGCTTACCGTTTACATATTCCACAGTAACCTGAGTTTTGCCATCAGGACGCAGGTAAGGCAGAGTGCCGTTCTTGCGTACTTCGGTCAAGCGCAGAGCCAGTTTATTAGCCAAGTAAGCCGGCATAGGCATATAGCTTTCGGTTTCGTTGGTCGCATAACCGAACATCATGCCTTGGTCACCAGCGCCAGCCTCTTCCTCAGCAGCACGGCCTTCCTTAGCCTCCAAAGCCTTATCAACGCCCATAGCGATATCGCTGGATTGTTCGTCGATGGAAATCAAAACGCCGCAGGTGTTGCCGTCAAAGCCATATTTAGCGCGGTCATAGCCAATATCGATAACGGTTTGGCGAGCAATGCGAGGGATATCAACATAGCATTTGGTGGAAATTTCACCAAAAATATGAATTTGACCAGTGGTTACGATGGTCTCGCAAGCAACGCGGCCCTTCGGATCCTCTTTTAAAATGGCATCCAACACAGCATCAGAAATTTGGTCGGCAATTTTATCAGGATGGCCTTCGGTTACGGATTCAGAGGTAAATAATTTTCTCATTTTTGTCTCCTTTCACAGACATACACGACAATAAAATATAGTTTTGCTTTACACATCAAGAGGAATAAAAAAGGCGTTCTCTGCATGAGAACGCCGTAAATCGCTTTAAAGCATCCTCATCTCACAGCTAAAGTGCTGCAGGACTTAGCACCGTTTTACGGATGTCACTCCGCAATGGTTGCTGCGGCTTCATAGGGCCATTCCCTCCACCGCTCTTGATGAGTAATATTAATTTTCACAGAACATATTATAATACATCATACCGATTATGGCAATAGGTTTTGCTCTGAATTTCACAAGAAATACACAAGAATTTTTAGTTTTTAAAGCCTTGTAGAGCTTATTGAGAACTAATACTTGTAAAGCTTACTTATTTTCCATGACGCAGTGCACGAATTTTTAAAGCCTCGTCCAAAATACAGTTGGCAACATCAACCTTGGGCATTTGCTCCAAGGAGCGCACCTCCCCATTAGCAAAGAGGAACTTTACGATATTGGTATCTGCATTAAAGCCTGCACCCGCTGCAGTAACATCGTTGGCCACAATCATATCCAGATTCTTTTTGACAACCTTATCACGGGCGTTCTCAAGCAGGTTTTGGGTTTCAGCAGCAAAGCCAACCAAAACCTGATGGGTTTTCTTGCCGCCCAAGGTCTTCAAAATATCGGGATTCTTATCCATAACAACGGTCAAAGCATCGTCAGTTTTCTTCTTAATCTTTTGGTCGGCCACATCGCGCGGACGGTAGTCGGCCACAGCTGCCGCCTTGATGACAATATCCACTTCATCATAGGCAGCTAGGCAGGCCTCCAACATTTCGTTGGTCGTTTCTACCTTCACTGCCTTCACATT
>USBV01000068.1 GCA_900553055.1 uncultured Phascolarctobacterium sp. | reverse complement strand
GCGCAGATACCCCGCGATCATTTCATAGGTCATGGAAAACGCATAGGCGAAGAATATGACGACCAGCCGCGTATAGCCGCATGCAATGACCTCCGGGTCGCGGTTAAAGAGCGCCAGCAGCGTCCTGCCCGCCGCCAGCACCAGCGCGAGCGCGAGGCCCAAGCCAAGGAGGCTCATCAGGCGCAGGCTTAGGTGAAAGACGCGGCGCACATTGCCCATGTCATCCTTGGCCAAATAGCGCGAAACGACGATAGAAATAGCCACAGGGATGCCTGCGGAGGAAATGGCTAAAAGCAGCAAATATACTGGGTAAGCCATTTGATACAGGCCAATGCCCTCGCCACCCAATAAACGTGAAAGCAGAATGCGGTTTACGGAGCCAATAATTTTAACTACTAGCCCTGCCAGCGTCAAAATCATAGCGCCATGTAAAAACTTATCCTTTGCCATCTGCCTTCACCTTCTTTCTAAAAGTAAACATGAAAACTAAACATCTAATGCTAGTAATTAGTTATCAATTTAAGTTTCACTGCAAACCAGATTATAAATCAGTTTAAACTAGCAATTAGTTTATCAGCAAGGGAGCTGTGATTTTTAGCGAATGAGTGGCTGGCACAATAGAAGCAAGCGTTTCGAAAACCTAACGCTTTCTACGAACAGATTGGACACCGCAGCTTCGTCATTGTACCCCACGAAATTCGCGTTATAAAAATCACCGCGACTATGCTGATAACTAATTGCTCGCTTTATGATTGAACTTATTGCCAAGCGCTAATAGCGGCAATGTCTTTTCTAGCCATTTTAGTGGCTCTTCCTTTAATGCATTTGTTTTATACAACAATTGGCTCTCCTTGCCGTTTTTAAAGCTCATGCTGTTTTTATGCGTAGTCAAAAGCTTCATGAACACCTCTGTGTTCACATTCGCCTGCTCCCCAAAGGTAATGCGAATCATGCCCGACCGCACATTGATGCCGCGCACGCGCATCAAGCGGCACAAGCCCTTAAGCGAAGCCAAACGCCACAGCATCTCCACCTCTGGTGGCAGCTCACCAAAGCGGTCAATAATCTCATCCAGCAAATCGTCGCGCTCCGCGTACTCCATCTCCGCCAAGCGACGATAAATCTCCATCTTATAGCGCGGGTCTGCAATATAATCATCGGGGATATACGCCTCCGCCGGAATCTCCAAAACCGGCTCTGGCTCGGGCACAGCCACCTTACCGTTTTTCAAACGGTTAATCGTCTGCTCCAGCATCTCGCAGTAGGCAGCAAAGCCAATGCCCACGATATGCCCGTGCTGTTGGCTACCAAGGAGATTGCCCGCACCGCGAATTTCTAAATCGCGCATGGCAATCTTAAAGCCGGCACCAAGCTCCGTAAAATCGCGAATCGCCTGCAGGCGCTTTTCCGCGATTTCGCTGAGCGCCTTGTTGGGCTTGTACACGAAATAAGCGTAGGCAAGGCGTGAGCTGCGACCCACGCGTCCGCGCATCTGGTACAGCTGGGATAGGCCAAAATTCTCCGCGCCATCGATAATAATCGTATTCGCCAGCGGTACATCCAAGCCGTTTTCTACGATGGTTGTGCACAGCAGCATATCGCAGCCACCCTCGTAGAAGGTAATCATCGCGTCCTCCAGCATCTCCTCATTCATCTGGCCGTGGGCCAGCTTAATATTGATGCCCGGCACTAAGCGCCGGATGCGCGTCGCAATCGCCTCCAAGCCGCTCACGCGGTTGTGCACATAATAGATGCGACCGCCGCGGCGCAGCTCGCGCTCGATGGCCTCCTTAATCATGCCATCGTTGTACTCGCTCACATACGTTTCTACAGGAAGGCGGTCCTCCGGTGGCGACTCAATCACGCTCATATCGCGCCCGTTGACTAGTGCTAAATGCAGCGTGCGCGGAATAGGCGTTGCGCTGAGCGTTAGCACATCAATGCCAGTGCGCCATTTTTTAATCTTTTCCTTTTGTGCAACGCCAAAGCGTTGCTCCTCATCGATAATCAAAAGGCCTAAATTGGGGAATTGCACATCCGCCTGCAGCAAACGATGGGTGCCTATCAAAATATCCACCCTGCCGTCCTCTAAATCCTGCAAAATGCGCTTTTGCTCTTTAGTGCTGCAAAAACGGTTCAGCATCTCCACATTCACGCCAAAATTGCGCATGCGCTCCTTAAAGGTCAAAAAATGCTGCTGCGCAAGCACCGTAGTGGGCACCATCACAGCCACCTGCTTGCCATCAACCACAGCCTTGAAGGCCGCACGAATCGCAACCTCGGTCTTGCCGTAGCCCACGTCGCCGCACAGCAAGCGCTCCATCGGCTGGGGCTTTTCCATATCAGCCTTGATTTCGCCAATCGCCTTCAGCTGGTCCGGCGTTTCCTCATAGGGGAACGCTTCCTCGAACTCGTGCTGCAGCTCGGTATCGGGGCTAAAGGCGTGCCCCGGCACAATCTGGCGCTGAGCGTACAAGCGCAAAAGCTCCTCCGCCAGCTCCGTAATTGCCTTGGCCGCCTTGGACGTGGTGCGCTTCCAATCGGTGCCACCCATTTTGGAAAGGCGTGGCACCGCTCCCTCGCTGCCCACATATTTATGCAAAAGGCTAACCTGGTCCACCGGCACATAGAGCTTATCATCACCGGCGTAGGCTAAGAGCAAATAATCGCGGTGAATGCCGCCAACCTCCACATTTTCAACGCCAATATAGCGACCAATGCCGTGCACCTTGTGGACAACGTAGTCACCAACCTTAATATCGGAAAAATATTGCAGCTGCTGGCCTTGATTTTTACTGTGCATGCGCTTGCGCTTTTGCATACCATAAATATCATTTTCCGTTAAGAGCAGCCATTGCGTATCCCAAAAGCGAAAGCCATGGTCCAAATCGCCAAACATCACATTTACCTGGCCAGGCTGCAAGCCCTCTTGCGCATAAACGCCCTTCAGACCATAATTATGCAGATTATCGGCAAAGCCACGCGCCTTAATGCTGCTCGACAGCATAATCACCGGCGTAATCTTATCCGCCAGCCAGTTATGCAAATCTTCAACTAAAAGATTCGTATTCTTGTTATATGGAGATACCGAGCGCACAGGAATGCTTAAAGCGGGCAGCTCCTTTAAATAGCTGTGCCCCAGCGCCGAAACCAGCTGTACGCCGTTTTGCGCGCAAGCTGCAACCAGCTCATCCTTGGGAAATAATTCAGCTGCGTCCGCCTTATTTTCCTTATCCAGCTTCTCCAGCATCTCAAAGGTGCGCACCGGTTCATCCAGCACCACCAGCGTGCTTGCTGCACAATAATCAAAAACGCTGGCATCATACACAGCATCCCCCTCCACCGTGAGGGGCATAATCTTGATTTCCTGCAGCGTTTTCAAGCTGCGCTGATTATTTACATCAAAGCTGCGCATCGCGTCCAGCTCGTTATCAAACCATTCGATGCGCACGGGCGCATTACAGTTGATGGGAAAAACATCCAAAATATCTCCACGCAAGCAAAATTGACCAATGGCATCCACCTGATCCGTGCGCTCATAGCCCAGCTCCATTAAGCCTTTAAGCACATCCTTTTGTTCGCGCTCCTCGCCCACCTTTAATAGCAGCTGCTGCCCACTTAGGCCGCTGGGGCGCAACTGCTTTTGCTGCAGCGCCTCCGCCGTTATAAAAACAATGCCCCGCTCCTCGCCCTGCAAAAAGCGCAGTGCAGCAGCACGCCCTGCCTGTAGCTCCAGGCTTTGCGTTTCCACATGAATGCGCGGCAAATTCATCGGATAAAGCTCCTGCATCGGCAAATTAGGATAGAAGTAGTTCAGTTCCCGCCGATAAGCGCGAATCTCTTCGCGCGAAGCAGTGATAAAGGCCATGCTTCCCTTTTCCTGCAGGATTTTATCCATGGCAGCAAAAAAGACCGGCTTGCTGCTCCCAGCCAACCCGGTTAAAATACAGGCACGCTTTTCTTTTTGCCAAGCGGCAGCGCGCTGCACCTCGTCAATGCGCACCACCTGTTGCAGTAATAAATTTTCCATATAACAACAAATAAAAACAAAAACACCAAATAGGGCATGAAAACAACTTTCATACCCTAAATCATAAAACAAATTTAACCAAATTTACTAGGTGAGCTAGAAGGTATTAGATGCGAGGCGCACCGACGACGGCGTACTAGAGGTACGTCTAGAAGGTGCAACGAAGCAGATGATGCCTTATAGCTCGCCTCTATAGAACTTCTTACAGTTTTACTGCCAGAACCTTCTTATCCAAGCTATGGATTGCATCCACAAAACGTACAGTGCCAGTCTTATAGCGAGCGGAGATAGTATGAGTGCGAACGCCATCATTGAAATAGTTCAAGCCGTGCAGCATGTTGCAATTGGTAATAGCAGTTGCAGTGAACATGCAGTCATCGCCTTTAACGAGGTCATCCAAGGTCAGCACCTTGTTAACATCGGTGATGCCCATCTTCAGGCAACGTTGCACCTGAGCATCATCCTCGGGGCACAGGCGAGCTTGCATATCGCCGCCCAAACATTTAACGGCAACAGCACCCAAAACGCCCTCAGGAGCGCCGCCCTTACCAACATACATATGCACGCCGCTACCCTCGATGCAGCATTCTACAATCGGGTTAACGTCGCCGTCAGTAATCAGGGAAATACGAGCGCCAGCCTCGCGAATTTGTTTCATAATGGGATAATGACGTTCGCGGTCCAGCAGTACAACATTCAAATCAGCAACCTTGCGGTTCATAGCCTTAGCAACACGCTCCAGGTTCACAGCCATGGGAGCATCAATATCGATGCAGCCCTTAGCACGCGGGCCTACAGCGATTTTATCCATATACATATCGGGAGCATGCAGCAGGCAGCCACGGGGAGCAATAGCAATAACAGCAATCGCACCGGGTTGGCCCTTAGCTACCAGATTGGTGCCTTCAACGGGGTCAACAGCAATATCCACTGCCGGTCCGCCTGCGCCAACCTCTTCGCCAATATAAAGCATCGGTGCTTCGTCCATTTCGCCTTCGCCAATTACAACGGTACCGTTAATATTTACAGTATCAAAGGCAGCGCGCATAGCGTCAACAGCTAGGCCGTCGGCACCATTTTTGTCGCCCCTGCCTACCAAACGACCGCAGGCAATAGCTGCTGCCTCAGTAACGCGTACAAATTCCATAGAAAGCTCTCTGTTCATTACTTACATCACTCCTTAATATATTCCATGCAATAAAAACAGGATTACCTTATCCTTATTATGACACTTTCAGCCTATTTTAGCAACCAAAAAATAGTATACTCCAATAGTTTTACAGGCTCGCACAGTATTTGCTATGAAAAGCTGAGGCTAAGCAGCTTAAAGCCAATCTGCCACGGTAATACAAACACAATATACAGCAAAAGCAGGCTAAACAGCAGTGTTACTGCCGCGCGCACAGCATCCACCAAATAGACGGATTCCAGAGTGCGCACTAATAAAAACAGCATCCATAAGCAGCCAGCTAAGAAAACGCAGCCCAGCAAGGGCAAGCCGCCCAAGCCCATTTTAGCCGCCAGTAGCGCCCCCGGCGTCAGCAGCAAAAAGGGCAGTGTGGTGTAGCCCAAAAGGCAAATCAGGGCCTTGGAGTCGCCCGCCAGCGCCCCAAAGGTTTCCATAATGCCATGAATCAAAAAGCCATAAATGCTGAGTGCCGTTGCCGCTATCAAAACAGTGCAAATGATAATCGCAAAGCGAATCTGCAGGGACTGCTCAATGAGCCAGCTATTTGTAATGACGCCGGTAAAAAAGCCCACGCTAAGCGTAAAGTAAAAGGCACTGCGCCATAGGCAGGGCTGCTTCACCAAAACCGCCATACCCGTGCTCGGCTCAAAGAGCACATCAAAGGTTTTGCGCCGCATAGCTCATCACCTCGTCATATTTTGCACAGCAGGAGCAGCTCCAAGCAAACCGCTGGGCAGCTGCTGCAGCACCTGGGTTTTAATCAAATTAGCAATCTCTGCACTCAAAAAATATTCCCAGGGCTGTTGTCTTTCTCTTTCCTTCACAGGGGGCAGGCCATCCTTGCCCAGCTTAATCTTCGCCAAAGTACCAGCTGCAGCCAAAGCATCGTAGTAATCGCCCAGCTCGTCCACCAAGCCAATATTTTTAGCCTGACGACCAGTGTAAATGCGACCATCGGCAATTGCGCGCACCTTGCTGGTTTCCATGCGACGACCAGCGGACACAGTATAAACAAACTGGTCATAAATCTCATCCACAATATTTTGCAGAATTTGCTTTTCCTCCGTGGTCATCGGGCGATCATTGCTCATAATATCCTTATAGGGACCGCTCTTAATCTTGTCGCTAGTAATACCAATCTTCTTAAACAGCTCTTCGGTATTCATATAGGGCATATACACACCTATGCTGCCGGTTAAGGTAGTGGCATTGGCATAAATCTTATCGCTGGCACAAGCAGCAATCCAATAAGCAGCGCTGGCTCCAGTATTACCCATGGTTGCCACGATGGGCTTTTGTGTTTGCTCCTTAAAGCGCAGCAGCTCGCGACCCACCTCTTCAGCAGCAGTAGCACTGCCGCCGCCACTATCAATGCGCAGCACCAAGGCTTTTACGCTATCATCAGCGGCAGCCTCGCGAATCTGCTTCATAATAGTGCCACTGGTTACGCCGTTGGCCTGCTGAAAAAGATTCTCCTTACTATCAGCACCGCACACAATGGTGCCCTCAATATTGATTACAGCCACGCGGTCGGGCACGGTAACGGTTTTTTCGCTATTATTATTACCCTTTAAAAGGGAAATAACAAAGCTCAGCACTGCCAAAAGCAGCACCGCACTGATGAAAATTTTCTTAAGCATAAAAACCTCCTTTTCATTGCTTCACAAACAGATGCCGCTTGCCAGCGCATCTGAAAAAGGCAGACTGCGGAGCAGCCTGCCTAATTATAGATAAATTATTTCTGCTCCTTCAAAGCAGCCGCAATAAAATCATGGAACAAGGGATGAGCATGAGTCGGGCGAGATTTAAACTCCGGATGGAATTGCGCACCCAAGAACCACGGATGCTCGCTCTCCGGCAGCTCCACAATCTCCACCAAGCGCCCGTTAGGCAGTGTGCCGCCCAGCTTTAAGCCCTTGGATACGATTTCTTCGCGGAAGGCATTATTAAATTCATAACGATGACGATGACGTTCATAAATTAGCTCTGTATTATAAGCCTTCATGGTTAGGCTATCGGGATAAACCTTGCAGGGGTACAGGCCCAAACGCATGGTGCCGCCCATGTCCTCCACATCCAGCTGCTCCGGCATCAAATCGATAACAGGATGGGTGCTTTCGGGAGCAAATTCAGAGCTGTTGGCATCAGCCATACCGCACACGTGGCGCGCGAACTCGATGACAGCGCATTGCATGCCCAGGCAAATGCCAAAGAAAGGAATTTTGTGCTCTCGTGCATATTGAATAGCCTTAATCTTGCCCTCAATGCCGCGATTACCAAAGCCGCCCGGCACCAAAATGCCGTCCACGCCTTCCATAACCTTGTTCATATCCACGCTAGCATCCTCAATCTCCTCAGCATTCACCCATTTAATCCCCAGCTCGGCTTCATTAGCCACAGCTGCGTGACGCAAGGACTCGGTGATGCTGATATAAGCATCCTGCAAAGCCACATATTTGCCAACCACAGCAATAGTAACCTTGCGCTCATATTGCTTCAAAATACGGGCTACCATGTCGTGCCAGCCGCTCATATCCTTGGGCTTATCCTCCAGCTCCAGCTTACGCAGTGCAATGGTGTCCAGGCCCTGCTCCTCCATCAGCTGGGGCACCTCATAAATACTCTTGGCAGTAAGGTTTTGGATAACAGCATCGGGGTCCACGTCGCAGAACATGGCCATCTTTTCGCGCATCTCCTTGGAGATAGGCTTTTCGCTGCGGCACACGATAATATCAGGAGAAATACCAATGCTGCGCAGCTCCTTAACGCTGTGCTGGGTGGGCTTAGTTTTGAGCTCACCAGCTGCAGAAATGTAGGGCACCAAGGTTACATGAATGTACAAAACATCGTTTTTGCCCACTTCCTTCTTCACTTGGCGAATAGCCTCGAGGAAGGGCAGGCTTTCGATATCGCCAACAGTACCGCCGATTTCGGTAATAACAATATCGGCATTATCTTGCTGGCCAACCATGAAAACTCTTTCCTTAATCGCGTTAGTAATATGGGGAATAACCTGCACCGTGCCGCCCAA
>USBV01000067.1 GCA_900553055.1 uncultured Phascolarctobacterium sp. | reverse complement strand
CAATGCTGGTGCATTTCTTGCTACTTCTTTGTGCAAGCAAAGAAGTAGTATACAAACCGCAATTTATAAACCAATAGACAATACTGCAAAAAAGTGCTATATTACATACTATACGTCAAACGAAAGGAGGGATAGCAATGCTTAGAGGAATTATACTCATCGTTCTAGCAGCGGCTTTTTGGGGCTTGGGCGGCGTTGCCGGACAATACTTGTTCCAATACCATCAGGTGGACGCAGTGTGGCTCGTAATGGTGCGGCAAATCGTTGCTGGCGCCCTGTTTTTGCTTTATACCGCTGTAGTCGTAAAACACAATATTTTTACCATCCTTAAAGAGCATGGCCTCTCCCTCCTGTGCTTTTCCTTCGTAGGCATTTTAGGCGCACAGCTTGGCTTTTACTATACCATTTCGCTGTGCAATGCAGCGACAGCCACAGTGCTGCAATATAGTGCACCCATTTGGGTGATGGTTTACATAAGCTACAAGCATCGTGCTTGGCCCGAGGGACGCGAGCTCGTGGGCATTGTGGGCGCTTTAGTTGGCGTTTTCCTCATTGCCACCCATGGCAGCTTGACGAGCCTAGCGCTGTCGCCCGCAGCCATTACGATAGGACTCTTATCTGCAATCTCTTATGCCTTTTATAGCATTCAACCGGTGGAGCTGTTGAAGCACTATCCGGCGACCGTCATTATCGGCTGGGGACAGCTGCTTTCAGGCCTTTCCTTAATAGCTGCGCGCAACCCCTTTGCACCTGCTGGCAGCTGGAATCTTGCTGCTTGCCTCGCTATGGCCTATCTCATCGCGGGCGCGACTATTGCAAGCTACGCGCTATATTTAGCAGGTTTAAAAATTGTTGGCTCCACCAAGGCTAGCCTCATTTCCTGCGCCGAGCCATTGGCTTCTATTATTGCAGTTGTCTTATTGCTAGATACCAAGCTGGTTTTGCCGGATTATGTGGGCATGGCATGCATCATTTTTACAGTGCTGCTGCTATCCTTACCAAAAAAATAGTTAACTAAAGGAACGGTCACAAGGGCCGTTCTTTTTTATGCTGTGATACTTTTGTGAAGCTGTATTAGGTAGAATACTATAAACTAGGCTAACTAGATTTGTAAGCAAAATATAAGTAAATGGCGATAGTTTATTAAGGAAAGCGTGTTGCAAATTGACAAAGAAGGATATATAATAATAAGTGGAGTATTGTATAAATAAATAAAAGTCAACCTTGTATTCAAATTCTATACTTTAGGGGTGCCTTATGAAAATGCATAAAAAACACATTGCTTCTTTAATTACTTTAGCATGTTTGTCCTTAAGCAACGTCGCTTTAGCAGCACCTGATAATAGGATAGCAAATGACGCAGGCATTCAAATGAATCGCATGCGCAATTATTTGGAGCGCGAACGGGTGAACCGCCAAATCGCCGAGGACAGAGCTGCGGCGAAGAATAAGGTGGAAAGCGAAGCTGCCAAGCAGACTGCGCCGGGCGAGGTCATTACCTTTGAGCTGAAAAAAATCGTGACCGATGCTTCTGCTGTATTAACCGATGCTGAGCTGGATGCCATTATCAAGCCCTATGAGGGTAAGCAGGTACAGCTTAATGATATTTATGCAATCGTTGATAAAATTAACGCTTTGTACAACGACAAGGGCTATGTAACTTGTCGCGCTTTTTTGCCTCCGCAAACGATTACCGATGGCACTGTGAAGCTGCTGTTAGTAGAGGGCAGAACCGGTAGCACTATTGTCAACAATAATAAGTACACTAAAACCAAATACATTACCAATCGCATGCATTTAGCTAAGGGTGAAATTGCTAATATCAAGCAGCTGAATAAGGATTTGCTGCTTTTCAATGCAACTAATTCCACTCAGCTGCGCATTATGATGAAGGCAGGTACCGAGCTCGGTACTACGGATTACGAAATTACTGCCTATGAGCCCATGCGTGATACCTGGACCATTTTTGAGGATAATGCCGGTAGCGACACCAGCGGCGAGTATCGCACGGGCTTGTTCTTTAACACAAAAAGCTTATCCGGCCATTGCGATGCCTTGAGCCTTGGTACTGTAATCAGCGAGGGTACTAAGGCAGCTAATGTTATGTACAGTCGTAGCTTGGGACGCAGTGGCACTAAAATGAATTTAGTGTATAGTACTAATGCGGTGGAGGTTGTTAAGGGCGATTATGAGGATATGATTAAGGGTCACGCCAATTCCTATGCTATTGGCTTCACACAACCTATTGTGGTAAACGAAACTACTCGCACAGAACTAAGTCTTGATTATAATCGCCAAAATTCCAAAACAGATTTTATGCCTGCCGGTACAAGATTCAATATCGTGGATGATTCTGTGCAGGACTTTAGCTTGGGCTTTGCTATGACGAATTATGGTGCTAGCCATGTGTTCTATCAAAAGCACAGCTATGTAAGGGGTTATAGTGAGAGTGCTCCTGACATGAGCGCTCAAAATAGCCAGAATTTTGGTTTCTATAAATTCAATGCTATGTACCAAAAGCTCTATAAGGCAGGGCAAATGTGGAGCCTGCGAGCTGATGCTCAATGGAGTGGTAGCGAGGGCATGGTTAGCTCCCGTCAATTCTATATGGGCGGTATGTATAGCGTACGTGGCTACAAGGAAAACTATCTAGGTGGCGACAGCGGCTTTACCTTTAGTGCTGAATACGCTGTGCCGGTGATTAATAAGAACACCAGTGCCTTCACCTTCTTTGATTATGGTCATGTGTATGGCAATGGCCAAAGTGATGATCAGCATAATGTTTTGTCCAGCGTTGGCCTAGGAATTCGCAGCACCATTAACCAATATTGCTCGGCAAGCCTAGTACTAGGTATTCCTTTGCAACGAGAATTCTCTGCCGAACAGGTTAGCAAAACGAGACTGCACTTTATAGTCAATGGTCAATTCTGATAAAGCTTTTCTAGAGAAAGGATGAAACCCTATGATGAACAAAAAAGCACAAATTTTCCAAGAGTATTTGCAAGAGAAAAATATTACCTGCTTTCAAGTGCAGGAGGTACCGAATGACGAGCTGAATACAGTTGTCTTTCGCTCCAGCATTGAGGTGGAAGGCCAACAGCTGCCCACCTTGGTTATCACCGATAGCAGTATTTACACCATGATTCGCGTGCGTGTGGCCAATGCAGCTTTGAAGGAGAGCAATGAAACGGAGCTGTTAAAAGCTATCGGCAAATTGAATTCTCATTATAAGATTTTTAAATATTATTTTGCTGAAGATGGTGCGCTCATTCTCGATTCTTATCTGTTGGAAAAACCAGAGGAGCTGGATGGCGACATGGTTTACACTGTGCTGGACATCATTGTAAAGCATTTGCTGGCCGAATATAAGAATATCATGAAAGCTATTTGGGCTTAATATAAAAAAGCAAGCACTGCTTAGCCTTGGCTGAGCTGCTTGTATATGACTAGAATCTAAAAATTTTGCGTAAGGAGGTGCTATTTATGAGTATCAGCACAATGCAGCAGTTGGAAGCTTTCGCTTTTTGGCGGAGGCAGCTTCTTGCTGCTCCGATGGGGCAGCAGCTGTGGGGCCTCGATAAAGCTGTCGAGGCTAAGCTCATGAATCAGGCACCTCTTTATGCTTTGAGTGGGCAAAAAGTAGATTTTTATGTGGAAGCACCCTTATGCGGTCAGCCGCAGGTGGATTTATCGGCGCAGTATTTTGCCGAGGCCTTCGCTGAGGATAATCCCTTGCAAGGGCTGAAGGTGGAGCAGGAGGGGGACTTTTTCCACTTTTATGCCAAGGCGTTGGCGACGAGCAAGCGCGAGCTTTTACGGCATAGTAATTTATATTTAGAAGCCGATATTACTGATGAGAGCGAGCCTAAGGTGGCGTCTTTCATCAATTTATCCGGAGATTTTGTTGAGGTGCTGCTGCCCTCAGTGCTGGCTTATCGAGGCCGACTGAAGCAGCTTCCGCCTGTGCGCACACTCCTAGAAAAGGTCCAGGAGTGGTGCAAGCCCTGGCATTTTGGCTTTATGGAGTCTAGGGACATCCGACCTCTGCGCTTGGTTTTGATTTTAAAGCGTGGGCTACAGGATTTAGCAAAGGTTTTAGAATGTATTGACGCTCCGCCCATTCCCAGGGCAGGACGGGAGCTTTTGGAAAAAATAGATGCTTTAGGCATGTTTAAGTTTATGCTGGATTTAGATGTGCTAGAGGATGGCTGCTTAGGCGACACTATTGGTGTGGAGCTGATTTTTATGAATGCCATATATCCGGCGACTCAACAAGCGCTGGTGAAGAGCGAGGGCTTTGCAAGGCTGTGCAAGCTTTTGCAAGGGGCGCGAGTTGCGGACCAGCGTATGGAAGGTTTACCAAATATGATTATGGCAGCACCCGTAGATACGCGTGCTGATACATATATATATTCCCGTATATCCCATTTTAAGCTGCGGTGGCAAGCTGGAGAGGCATTGCCCGCTAAGGTTTACCTGCAGATGCGGCTGGTTAAACAGCAAAGCTGTATTAACGAGGCTTGGGGCTATAAAAAGGTTTTCTTGAACGGGGAGGGCAATAAGCATGAGTAGCAAGAGAAAAGGCTTAAGGTATCAACACAAGCATTTGGATTATAAAAGAGAAGAAAGCGCTAACCTGCGCATGAAGGTGCTGCGCTCAGTGCTGGCTGTGGGCGTGGGCTTTGCCATGACGCCGTGGCTGGGGAGGGATGCCTATGCGGATAGCCATGGAATCGTGCGCAGCGGCTATGGGGAAGAGAATCTGATCGGTGCTAATGGCAGCCCCAGTAATGTTGCTGACATTTATGCAGCAAGCGCTCGTAACGGTGTGGGCTTAAATGCCTTTGAGCATTTTGAACTGGGCAATAATCAGATTGCTAATCTGTATTTCAAAACGGAAACTGGCACTAACACGCTGCACACCTTAGTAAATACTGTAGAGAATCAAATCAAAATCAGCGGTACTGTCAACGCTATTCGCAATAATAAAATCGGCGGTAATCTCTATTTCCTAAGCCCCAAGGGGATGGTCGTAGGCTCCACTGGTGTGATTAATGCCGGCTCCCTGACCATGATTACCTCGGGCAAAAAATTTAAAAATGCACTGGACAGCCTTGACCCTGATGCTGCTGCCGCTGCTATTGCGGCCAATAATTGGGATGTGGATGCCAAGGCCAAAATAGATATCCATGGACAGATTAACACTGCTACCGGCATTGATTTGCGGGCTGCGTATATTAATGTGACCAAGGACGCCAGCGCCACCCTTGCGCCCTCCTTAAAGACAGGCGTAGTGTTTGCCAATACTGTTAATACTACAGATATAAATAAGCAAGCCGGCAACGTTATCACCGATAGTCGCCTCACTGCCTCCGTGGACAGCAATGGCAATGTTGTCCTTGCCGACCCCAATGAGCCCAATAATGCTGCGCTCAAGGGTGATGGTAGTATCAAGCTGGCTGCCAGCTCCACCAGTCGCAACACGGATACAGAGTTTTTGGGTGTGACCGGCTATGAAAATACTGCCGCCGCCAAGGTCGAGGTTGGGCAGGGCGCGACCATCGACGCTTTGGGCAATGTGGATATCAGCGCCAATGCGACGATTAGCGATTTGCCTGCTATAGCTCATTTTATAGATATGTCCGGCTACGCCAAGGCCGCTGTGCAGCTTGATGGCGCTATCACTGGCAATAATGTGAAGGTGGATGCTAAGGCACAGGCCGTATATACCAATAACAACCACGGCAACCTGATGGATTTAATCAACAATCTTTCCGGGCCATTGGGCGTAACCGTGAAGTCTAATTTGACGGGTACAATTTGGAATATTTTGGATAAAGCGGGCAAAATTAATGGAAAGGTTGATATTCTTAATAAAATTGTTAATCAGGTCTATATGCCTTTTAATCTGAGCGAGGCAGATGCCACGATTAATATTGGCTCCGTGGCTAATATCAAGGCCGAGAAAATTGTGCAGAATGGCGTGAGCTATGGTGGCGATGTGAAACTGAATGCTGCCAGCGCGGCTAAGAGCGTAATGACAGTGGGATTGCAGCCCAAGGTGCACGCTGGCGATAAGGATATGGCGCAATATTTCGTGGGCGGCTTCCTCTACGATGATAGCACTAGTAAGGCTATCATTAATGTGGATGGCATTGTTAATGCCGACAAGGATGTAAGCATGCAGGCCGTGGCTCAGAATGCCAGCAGTGGCAGCATCTCCGTCAAGGCGCCCCAGGTATATAAGGTGCCAAACCCTCGTCCTGAAGACCCCTATGAGTCCACTATGGTCTCCGTGGGCGTAGGTATTGTTAACCAGGATACTAAAGCAGAAATCAATATCGGCGCACAGAATAATAATGCCAGTGTAACAGCTGCAAATAAGCTGTCCGTCAATGCCGTTAGCACTAATTCCATTTCCAGCACTGTGGCTATGCAGAATTTTAGGGATACTGCTGTGAACGTGGCTGTGAATGTGGTGGGGAGCGAGGGCTCTGCCACTGTGAATAACTATGCCCATTTGCAGGGTGGAGCGGTGGATATTTCTGCAGTTCATACACTGAATAAATTTAGTGCGGATAATACCAATAAGATTAATACAGAGTTTCTAGGTTTGGATTGGATTCTGAATTCTTCTAAGGTGAAGGAGGGAGCTGATTCATTAAGAGATTTTGTCAGAAGCTTTAATCAAGCAGCACAGGAAGCAGCAGGAGATAATATACAGGCCGAGGACGAGGGCGGAGCGGAAAACGTGGGTCAGGCTCCGGCGTGGAACGATTATTTCGATTTGGGCGCTACCATGACTGTGGCAAGCTCTGCCAATGAAGCGAAGGTTAACCTGAAGCCCACCTCTGTGATTACAGCGACCGGAGATTTAGCTATCAATGCTCACGTGAACATTGCGGATAGCAAAATCGTAACCATCAATAATTTCATTAATTCCTCTGAAAATGCTTTAGCCGGTGTGTCCGCTGCTGTGGCTGTGGAGTTTATGGATAATACTGCGGAGGTTAACATGGAAGCCTCCAATACCAATAGTATTACCGCTGGCGGTTCGGTATCGCTAACTGCGAACACCGAGCAACGCTATAACCGAACTCAAAAGCTGGTGGAGGATTTGTTTAATGCTTTTGAGGCAACCAAGCAGTATTGGACTAGCTGGAGCTCCCAGGCTGATTTAAATAAAAAGTTTCAAAATCTGCAAAATATAATTTACGATATCTCTGTTATGGCCTCGGCAGACCCCTCGGCAACTTTTCAGGATAGTCCTAGATTTGTTGCCAAGGCCAAGGCTGGTATCGATATTTTAACATCCTTAACCGGAACGGAGGGTATCAAAAAGGCCTTGGAAGCTTTTTTTGATGCCTCCAATTACTCCAATATGCATGTTTCGGCTGGCACGGATGCCAAGCAGGGCAAGGATACTACTGTCATGGTCAGCGGGGCTGTGGGTGTGCAGCAGCTAACTAACACTGCTAATGTTAACTTGGGAGCGGATACGAGCATTACAGCTGGCAGCGCTGCCAACGTGAATATTAATGCCAATGCGGTGGAAAGCAATGTGCTCTTGGTAGGCAAGATGGCGCTAGTGCCCGATTTTACCAGCACCTCCGGTGGACAATATGGCCTGGGCGGTAACGTAGGCGTGCAAAATTCCTATACCAATAGCAAGGTACAGCTGATGAATGGCGTGCAAATCGATGCCGGCTCCATCGATATTGGCTCCATCAACGATGTGCTCAACATAGGCATTGTCTTCGGCGGCTCAGAAACTAGCAAATTAGGCATCACGGGCATGGTGTCCTATATGGGCGGTTCATCCAAGGCCGAAACTCTCATCGATGATGATGTTACTTTTACGGCCCGCAAAAAGGTAGAAAAGGTGGTTTCCGAAGAGAATGCGGCAGCTACCGAGGATAAGGTTATTTCCAGCGGTGCTGTGAATATCAGCGCCGATAATAAAACTAATGTGATCAATCTGGTGGGGGATTGGAATGCCTCCGAGGCTAGCTCCGTGGGCGCTAGCCTAGGCCTTGTGTCCTATGATGTGCGCAGTGTGGCTGAGGTTACTAACCAAGAGCTCTACACCGATGGTTTCTCTAAAGAAACCCACGGCCCCGGCGGCACCGCTGAACAAAAGGGCAGCATCGCTGCCAATGGAGTGGCGGTGAACGCCAAGACCGACGGCATCATCAACACCTTTGCCGTAGCTGGCGTGAGCAGCAGTAAATGCCAAAACCCCAACGCCGCCGCCGGTGGCGTGAACGTGGC
>USBV01000066.1 GCA_900553055.1 uncultured Phascolarctobacterium sp. | reverse complement strand
TGGCTGCTCGTGTATCTCAAAAAGTTGGTCAAAAATGCAACCCTGCTAACTTCCTGCTGATGCACGCTATGGGCCCCAACGTAGCAGGCGTTATCGGTACTGCAGTAGCTGCTGGTACCATGCTGGCTATGATTGGTCCTGTTAAATAATTTCATTATTTAGCTATTAAAGAGCTCACCTTTGGGTGGGCTCTTTTTTATGCTTAAAATATCCATTATGATCTACACAAAATAAGGTTCTTAATTTTTTAAAGAGAAAAATCTAAGTGAAAATAAGCGTAAAATCTACTAATTTAGTCTTCTATGTTGTATAATTAAGAGGTAAACCATGAATAAGAAAAGGAAGTAGAAGCAACTTGCAGAATTTCACTATCTCTAAGCAGTTTTTTAAGGATGTATTGTATTTAACTAAGAGCTATTGGAAGTCAGAAGAAAAGAAAAAAGCCTTCTTCTTACTTAGTTGTATTATTGCCTTAACCTTAGGCGTTGTCTATATGCTCGTACTGCTAAACCAATGGAATAATCGCTTTTATAATGCATTGCAAAACTATGCTACTGAAACAATTTTCCATGAGCTCTATGTATTTTCTGGACTTGCAGCAGTGTATATTATTCTGGCTGTATATTCCTACTACTTACAACAGTGTTTGATTATCAATTGGCGTAAATGGCTCACAGCACGCTTTTTAGAAACCTGGCTCAGGAATAAAACCTACTACAATTTGCAAATGTTTGGCAAGGACACAGATAACCCCGACCAACGTATATCTGAGGATGTGCGTCTTTTTGTAGAAATGACTCTAGGCTTCACTGTTGGCATTATTAAATCCTTCTGTACCTTCGCTTCCTTCGTTATGATTCTGTACAGTATGTCCGGACCACTAGAGTTCACCTTAATGGGGCATAAGATTATTATTGATGGTTATTTGTTTTGGGCATCTTTGCTCTATTCTATCGCTGGCACATACGTAACCCATTTAGTGGGGCGCAAGCTAGTACAATTAAACTTTATACAACAACGTTACGAGGCAGATTTTCGTTTTGCCATGATTCGCCTGCGTGAAAGTGCAGAAAACGTAGCCTTTTATCGAGGAGAAGCCCAGGAGAGCATGGTTTTCAAAGAGCGCTTTAAGCTTTTAATCGATAACTTTTGGAAGCTTGTTAATAAGCAAAAGCAGCTCGTGTGGCTAAACTCTGGCTATAGTCAAATTGCTATTATCTTTCCCTTTGTCGCAGCTATGAATCGCTATCTGAGCAAAGAATTTACCTTGGGTAGCTTGATGCAGGTTGCTAGCGCCTTTGGCCGTGTGCAGGATTCACTATCTTATTTTGTAGATATGTACTCTAGCTTAGCTCAATGGCAAGCAGTGGTAATGCGTTTAACTTATTTTGGTAGGCATATGCAGGAGGTATCGGAGGGCGCTGAACGTTTTCATTTGGAGCGTTTTGCAACAGCTACTGCAGTCAGTGCAGAGAAGATGCAGGTTAATTTGCCTGACGGCTCACCACTGCTTAGCAATATTAGCTTTACGCTGCAGCCAGGGACTAACGTGCTTATTAAAGGCATCAGCGGCAGCGGTAAAAGCACGCTGCTGCGAGCAATTGCAGGTATCTGGCCTTTTGTTGAAGGTAAGATTAATATGCCTAAAACTGAGGAATTGATGTTTATTCCGCAAAAGCCCTATATTCCCCTGGGAACATTGCGCGAGGCATTGCTATATCCTGGCACAAAGCATATAAGTGATGAAGAGTTAAAATATTTAATGGCAAGCTGTCAAATAGGTTATTTAGAAGATAAGCTAGACATGGTTGCTGATTGGAGCCATGTTCTATCCGTGGGTGAACAGCAACGCTTAGCCTTTGTGCGTGCTCATATACAGGAGCCTATTTGGCTATTCTTGGATGAAGCTACCTCGGCCTTGGATGAGGAAACCGAAGCAGAAATGTATCGTCTCTTGGGAGAAAGATTAGCAAATACAACAGTTGTTAGTGTTGGACATCGTAGTACCTTGAATCAATTTCACCAGCTGGTACTGCGTTTGAATAAAAAAGCACATAGCGTGCATTTAGAAAAGCTTTAAGGAGGAACCGCTATGCTACCCTTACAAATCGCCCCTGATATTTATGATGTTGGCGTCCAAGACTGGGCTGTCCGTGATTTTCATGGCTACAAAACAGAACGAGGCGCTACCTATAATTCCTACCTAATTATGGATGAAAAGATTACCTTAATTGATACGGTAAAGGCTCCCTTTGCAGAGGAGCTCTTGAGTAATATTAGTAAGGTAACTCCTCTTGAAAGCATTGATTATATTATTATCAATCATGTGGAGCCGGACCACAGCGGCGCTATGGCCGCACTTGCTAAGGCTTGCCCGAATGCAAAGTTTATTATTTCCATGGCAGGCAAAAATGAGGCTATTCAACACTATGGTGATATTTTTAGCTTTGAGGTTGTCAAGGACGGGGCAACCTTAAATATTGGCAAGCGCAACCTTGTTTTTGCCATGATGACCATGCTGCACTGGCCTGATAGCATGGCTACCTATAGTGTGGAGGATAAAATTCTTTTCTCTAATGATGCCTTTGGTCAGCACTATGCTACGAGCAAGCGTTATGATGACGAGGTTGATGAGGCTGATCTCTTCTACGAAGCACGTAAATATTTTGCTAATATCCTCTGGCCTTATGCTAAGTTAATTGGTAAAGCTATTACGAAGGTTGGCGGCCTAGATATTAAAATGATTGCTCCCAGCCACGGCGTGGTATGGCGTAAAAATATTGCAAAGATAGTTGAATGCTACAGCAAGTGGGGTCAAGGCGTTTGCGATGGCAGTATTGTCATCGCCTATGACAGCATGTGGGGCGGCAGCGAAAAGCTAGCCCGCGCTATTGCGAGAGGTATCCAAAAGGCTGGTGTAGAGGTAAAGGTGTACAAGCTGAGCGCTACGCCTAACAGCACCGTTGCTGCTGAGGTCTTTACCTGCTCCGGACTTTTGGTTGGTTCTCCCACTCTAAATAGTAGCATGATGCCCAGCATGGGCTCCTTCTTAACCTATCTTAAGGGCTTGGCTCCGACTGGAAAAAAGACTGCTGCCTTTGGCACCTTTGGCTGGGCTGGTGGTGCTCAAAAGGATATGGAGGAAATGCTGGGTAAATTTAGCAAGGAAGTGCTGCCTGGCTTTACCTGCAAATGGACACCGCAGCCTAACAATCTAGAATCTGCTGAGCAATTTGGCTATGATTTTGCGCAAAGCTTATTAGAAGAAGAGCACGAGGAGTGCCACTGCGCTGACTAATTAGCTAGTTTATACTAGAAAAAGTTGCTCTTAATTCACGGATTTGTAATTATTTACGCTGTGAAAAAGTACTTGAATAGTGTATAATAGACTTAAGTAAAGTGAAAGCGAGGTCTTATGATGAACCTTAAGGCAACTAAATTTACCAATTTTATTAACGACAGAAATATCAATGTTTTCCAAATGCAGGAAATTGATGGTGATATGCATCCTGTAGTTTATCGCAGTGCTATGGAGGTTGGCGGCCAAAACCTGCCCACCATGCTCGTTATTGATGACAGTATTTATGTAATGCTGCAGGTGCGCGTAGGCGCAGGCTTGGTTAAGGAAAGCAACAAGGCTGCTGTTATGGAGCATATGAACAGCCTGAACGAGAACTACAAGGTTTTCAAATATTATGCTAACGAAAATGGTGACATTGTTATTGAAAGCTGCATTCCTACCACCGATGAGGAGTTTATGCCCGAGCTTGTGCATGCAGTAATTGATGTTGTTTTGAAGCATCTGAATGAGGAATATCCTAAGCTGATGAAGACTGTTTGGTCCAACTAAAAATTACACCCGCTTAAATAAAGGGAGTAGCTGGCATAGGAGCTTTTTAGCTGCTGTGTTTGCATTGCCGTCAGTACGACTGAGCGCAAGCTTTAGTCCGGTAATGTGAGTAAATGGCGAGACTTTGTTGCAAATATTTTATTTTGCAGCATTGCCTCGCCTTTTTTGTTGCAGGTGATGCTGGATAAGGAGGCATTACTTATGAAACAATACGGATTAAGCTCAACAGAAGTTGCAGCAAGTACAAAACAATACGGTAAAAATGTTCTGCCACAGCCACTACGGCAAGGCTTTGCTCAAAAGCTGCGAGATAATTTGCAGGATCCAATGATTAGGATACTCATGGTAGCGTTAATGATTAATGTCTTGTTCGTCTATAGCGGACATGGTGACTGGGTGGAAACCATAGGAATATTACTGGCGATTATGCTAGCTGTGCTTGTTTCCACCTGGTCCGAATATAGCAACGAAAATGCCTTTCAACGCTTGCAGGAGGAGGCTAGTCGCAGCAAGTGTAAGGTGTGGCGAGATGGCGCACCAATGAGCATCTTAGTTGAGAATGTAGTAGTGGGTGACGCTGTTATTGTGGAGGCAGGGGATAAGCTGCCTGCTGATGGCTATTTAGTGAGTGGCGAGCTGAAGGTGGACCAGGCAGCCTTGAATGGTGAAAGCGAGCCGGCACTAAAAATTTCCCGGGAAATAAAAATGGAACAGGAAAAGGATGCAAACGAAGGTGCCGATTTATTAGCTAAGCACGAGCTTTTTCGGGGCAGCGTTGTGCTGGAAGGCACAGGCATTATGATAGTAGAAAAGATTGGCGCAGCTTCACTCTATGGGCAGCTCACACAGGAGCTAAAGGATGAGGAGCGAGATAGTCCGCTCAAGCTAAAGCTGAAGGCCTTAGCGCAAAAAATAAGCAAGCTGGGCTACAGTGGCGGTGTGGGCATTGCTGTAGCTGTGATGCTGCATAAGCTGCTTGTAGCAGGGGGCTGGAGCGCTTATACTAGCAATTGGACTGTGGTGCTTAATGATTTATTGCAGGCGCTGATTTTGGCTATTATCATTATTGTGATGGCAGTGCCCGAGGGCTTGCCGCTAATGATTGCCATTGTGTCCTCCTTGAACATGCGCAAAATGCTGCATGATCATGTTTTGGTGCGCAAGCTAGTGGGCATCGAAACTGCAGGCAGCTTAAACCTGCTCTTCACAGATAAAACTGGCACTATAACAAAAGGACAGTTGGAAGTAGTTAGTTTTCTTAATGGTGGGGGAAAAGAGTATGCAAGTTTAACTGAGCTGCCAGAGCCTCTCAAGGAGCTAATTCTGCAGCAAGCACTGTTGAACACATCTTCAAGCTCGAAGGATGGAGCCATTGTGGGCGGTAATATGACTGAGGCGGCCTTGAATAAATACATTGGTAGCAATAGACCGCAGCAGCTTGTCGAAAGAATAAGCTTTGAGCCCTTTAATAGCAGTAAAAAGTATTCGCTCGCTGTAGTGAAGCATGAAGATGCATGCTATGCGATGCTCAAGGGTGCGCCGGAAAAGCTGCTAGAGCGATGCAACGCTTATGTGAGTGATGATGGTAGCGTAAAGGCTTGGACGAGCGAGCAGCGCACTGCGTTGGATGTGCGGATGAATGAGCTCGCTGGAAAGGCGATGCGCTTATTGGCGCTGTGCAGTGTTGCAGTTGCAAAGGAGCAGGCGGAAGCAAGCGCAGTGCAGCTAGCAGTACATAGCGGAGCAGCTGGCGAGGGCACGGTAGTGCCCGAGCATGACTGGACGCTGCTGGGCGTGGTAGCGATTCGTGATGATGTGCGCCAGGAGGCAGTGCAGGCGATTAAAGATGTGCAGAGCGCGGGCGTGCAGGTAGTAATGATTACAGGCGATAGAAAAGAAACAGCTATGGCTATTGCTAAGGACGCCGGTCTGCTGCACAGCGGTGAGGAGCTGGTGTGGACCTCCGCTGAGCTGGCAAAGCTCAGCGATGAGGAGGTTAAGCGTCAGCTGCCGCGACTGCGCGTAGTGGCCAGGGCGTTGCCCCTGGACAAGCTGCGCTTGGTACGCCTGGCGCAGGAGTTGAACCTCGTCATCGGTATGACCGGCGACGGTGTGAACGATGCGCCGGCGCTGAAGCGGGCCGATGTGGGCTTTGCCATGGGCAGCGGCACCGAGGTGGCGAAGGAGGCAGGCGATATCGTTATTCTTGATGATAATTTCCTCAGCATCAAGCAAGCCATTTTATATGGACGCACAATCTACAATAATATTAGGAAATTTATCGTCTTTCAGCTGACGATAAACTTTGCTGCAGTGATAACTAGCTTTGTCGCACCCTTCCTAGGCATTGACAAGCCGCTTACGATTACGCAAATCCTGTGGATTAATTTGGTGATGGATACCTTGGCAGCGCTGGCCTTTGGTGGCGAGCCTGCGTTAGCAAGCTATATGCAGGAGCAGCCCAAGCAGCGTGGTGCAGCAATAGTAAGCACTAACATGCTACGACAAATTATACTCTTTGGCAGTGTAATGACGCTTATAGGCCTTGCTTTCTTCACAAGCAGCTGGGTGGATGGCTTGTTTAGAAATGCACCGGACCATATCTACACCTATACAGGCTTCTTCAGCGCTTTTATCTGCATGGCAGTGGCCAACGCCTTTAATGTGCGTAGCAAAAGCATCAATGTGCTGCAAAATATGCAAGCTAACCCTGCGTTTATCCAAGTGATGCTGTTGATTGTGGCGGGGGCGGGGGGGATGACATATTTTGGTGGCCAGCTCTTGCGCACGGCTCCCTTAAGTGCGCAGGAGTGGTTAGTTGTAGCAGGCGTAGCTGTGGCGATGCTTGGCGTGGGCAGTTTAGCTAGGCTTTTAAGCAAGGAAGAATGACTGCAATTTGTTGCTCTTCTAAAAATTTGTATCAATCTTTACATGTTGGACGATAAGCTGGAAACTTTTAGCGATAATTGTTGACAAGGGTGCTCTAAGCAAGTAAAATATTTTTTAACAACTGCAAATCGCCCCTCAAAGACGAAGAAGGGAAGAAGATATGGTGAAAGGTTGCAGAGAGCCGCTGTTTGCTGCAAAGCGGTACCGGAAGCTATATGGATACTGAGCCCGGAGTTGCCTTCCTGATATGTAGGGAAGGACGTAATGGTCACGTTATAGACAAAGGCCTTGTTGGAGGCTAAAGGGTTGCGCAAGCAACTGAATTAGGGTGGTACCGCGTGGAAATTTCCCCGCCCCTAGCAAATGAGCTATGGGGCGGTTTTTATTTTTAGTGTTAGAAAAGAGGAAAACAAATGGTAAAAAACAGAAACATTGCACTTTGCATCATTTTAAGCTTAGTCACATGTGGTATTTATGGATTGTATTGGTTTGTCTGCTTAACAGATGATACAAATACAATTTCCGGTGAGCCAGGAACTTCAGGAGTTGTTGCCTTAGTTCTTACCATTGTTACATGTGGTATTTATGGTCTTTACTGGGCATATAAATGCGGCGAGAAAATTGATGCAGCACATCAGAAAAATGGCGAGCCATCCAGTAATGGCGGCGTACTTTACCTGATTCTTTTCATTTTTGGTGGAATTATCGCCTATGCATTGATCCAGAATGAAATCAACAAATTTGCAAATGCATAAAAAAGTGAAAACAATTGTTGTTATTACAGCTATTGGATGTATTTATGCAACTATTGTGCGGTATACGACATTTCGTATACCGTGCTTTTTTCATGAAATAACCGGATTAAACTGCCCGGGATGCGGAATCACTAGAATGTTTTACTATTTAAGTATCCTTGACCTTCCCCATGCCAGTCAGGCCAACTACTATTTATTTTGGTCTATCCCCGTGTTATTGGGATTATTGATTATTGATTATTTTCCTTTTTTCAATTTTAAAAAAAGTCCCAGACGAAAGAAATTCGTAAATATTACTGCCCTATGTTATCTGATTGGTCTCTTTGTATGGTTTGTAGTACGAAATATTCTTTCAATATAATCTATGGCAAAAATCATTTGAGAGGAGTTCAAACTATGAACAGAGTACAGTTAAAAACAATTGCGAAGCAACAGCTTCAGGGAAATATTGGTATGCTCTTTGTGTGTTTACTTATTACATGGCATACTTTGTTTTAGCTGACAATCCTGAACTGTCCGCCAAGGAAGCCTTGGACGAAAGTAAAAGAATCACTTCCGGTCACATTGGAGATTTACTTGTTCTGTATCTTTCATTTATTCCTTGGGTCCTTCTTGGAGCTATCACCTGCGGACTGGCACTCATTTACGTGGTTCCTTACATGCAGACTACTATGGCAAACTACTACTTAGAATTAAAAGATAATTAGAATCACATAACAGCGCCCCCACCAAATAGTGGGGGTTATTTTTATTTCCTTATTTTCTTCTCCGTTATAACAAGTGCCGTCGTCAACAGCACAACCGCAAACAATACCTGTGTCCCACAATACAGCCATATGTCTGCACAGGCTTTTTTCGATATCCCGGCGTCAATCTGTTCG
>USBV01000065.1 GCA_900553055.1 uncultured Phascolarctobacterium sp. | reverse complement strand
AGCGTGATAGATAGCTGCCGAAGCTATCTTCTGAGCCGACTGAGGATAGATAGCCGCTTTCTATCATTAATGCTTGTATCCTTATGGGAGAATATGTTATAATAAGTTTTAATAAAATTCACAAATTGGAGTGATTCATTGCATGCGAAAGATTAATTTACCCTTTTTATTATCAACTGTGACGCTATTAGCTGTGCTGTTCTTTATTAGTTATGGTGCGCCTAATACTGTTGATACTAAGACTTATCATCCTTCTGTTTATTCAACCATTTTCTCCCTGCTACCCCCTGTAATCGCTATTGGCTTGGCATTGATTACCAAGGAAGTATACTCTTCCCTGTTCGTTGGTATCGCTATTGGCGCCTTGCTGTATGCTAATGGTAATTTGGAGCTGATGTTCAACACCCTGCTCTTCCATGAGGACGGCGGCATGATTACTAAGCTTGCCGATAGCTGGAACGTAGGTATCCTCGTTTTCCTCGTTATTTTGGGCATCATGGTTGCCCTGATGAACAAGGTTGGCGGTTCTGCCGCCTTTGGCCAATGGGCTTCTCAAAACATCAAAACTCGTGTAGGTGCGCAGCTGGCTACCATCGCCTTGGGCGTGCTTATTTTTGTGGATGACTATTTCAACTGCCTTACTGTTGGTTCTGTTATGCGTCCTGTAACAGACCGACATCAGGTGAGTCGTGCGAAGCTGGCCTATCTTATCGATGCTACTGCTGCTCCCATCTGCATTATTGCTCCTGTTTCTAGCTGGGCTGCTGCAGTAACCTCTTCCGTGCCCAAGGGAAGCGATATCAACGGCTTTAGCATGTTCTTAAGCACTATTCCTTACAACTTCTACGCTTTAGGAACACTCTTTATGATGATTCTTATTACCGTGCTGAAGTTTGACTTTGGCCTGATGCGGACTCATGAGGACAATGCTATTAAAGGCGATTTGTTCACAACCAGTGACCGTCCCTATGGTGATGTGGATGAAAAGAGCGAAAAGCCCAATGGTGCAGTCATCGACCTAGTTATGCCCGTTGCTGTTTTGATTATCTGCTGCATTATCGGTATGATTTATACCGGTGGCTATTTCTCAGGCGAGAGCTTCGTCGATGCCTTCGCAGGTGCCGATGCCTCCAAGGGCTTGGTGCTGGGCAGTATGGTAACATTCTTCTTTGCCTTTGCGTTTTATATGACTCGTGACGTGATGACCTTCCAAGAATTTGCAGAATGCATTCCCGCAGGCTTCCGCGCTATGGTTGCGCCCATTATGATTTTGACCATGGCTTGGACTTTGTCCGGCATGACTGGCCTTTTGGGTGCGAAGTTCTATGTGCATGACTTGGTAGCAGGCTCTGCAGGCGTGCTCAAAATGTTCCTGCCTGCCATTATCTTCCTTGTGGCTGTGTTCCTGGCCTTCTCCACCGGCACAAGCTGGGGCACCTTCGCCATTTTGATCCCCATCGTGTGCAATGTTTTTGGCACGGCTGATACCTATCAAATGCTGATTATTTCTATCGCAGCCTGCCTCTCCGGCGCTGTTGCCGGTGACCATTGCTCGCCCATTAGTGATACCACTATTATGGCCTCTGCTGGAGCGCAATCTAATCACGTGAACCACGTTTCTACACAATTGCCCTACGCGCTCACGGCAGCATCTGTTTCCTTCGTTGGTTACTTGATTGCCGGTGCTATCGCTTATATGTACGAAAGCTCCGTAGCTCTTATTGCTCTGCCCATAACCTTGGGCCTGATGCTTGTGACTATGTTTGTGATTCGTAGCCGTGTGGGCAAAGAATCAGTTTAAAAAATAAGTTATCTCCAAGGTAAGTTTATAGCTTACTTTGGAGATATTTTTTGTAAAGCGTGTATTGATAGGATTATAAGCAGAATTCACGAAAAATTTCCGAACGATTTTCTAAAAAACTGTTAAAAAGTTCACATTTTTATTTGACGTTGACGCTTTAGGTTGGTATAATTATGATAAGTACACTGTAGTATGATGAACCCGAGAAAGATTTACTTACTTTGAGAGATTGAGGAAGGCTTGCTTGGGTTTTGTTTTTTAGTTAGTAGATTTTGGAGGTAAAGGTTCATGAAAGTAGCAATCATTATGGGCAGCAATTCTGACTGGCCTATTTTGGAGCCTGCGGAAAAGACACTGAAGGAATTTGGCGTGGAGGTAGAGGTTGTTGTTGCCTCTGCTCATCGCACTCCCGATGTTGTACACGAATTTGCAGCAGGTGCCCGTGAGCGTGGCGTAGAAGTAATCATTGCTGCAGCAGGCGCTGCTGCACATCTTGGCGGTGTTATCGCTGCTTATACCACTGTTCCTGTTATCGGCATTCCCATCAATGCAACTCCCTTGGGCGGCATGGACGCTCTGCTGAGCTTTGTACAAATGCCCTCCGGCATTCCCGTTGCTACCATGGCTATTAATGGTGCTAAAAACGCAGCCCTTTTCGCTGTGCAGATTTTAGCAACTAAATATCCCGAATTAGTTGATAAGTTGGCTGACAACCGCCTGAAAATGCAGGAAGAAGTAAAGGCGAAGGGCGAAAAGCTGGCCAAATTGAGAGCAGAAAGCAAATAATTCCCCTCTGATTACAGAAAAAAAGGAGTGTTATTGTGGAAAACTTTTTTCAAGATGACAAGCTGCATGAGGAGTGTGGCGTCTTTGGTATCTTCAGCCACACCGAGGATGTAGCCCTGAATACGTATTGGGGCCTGTATGCTTTGCAGCACCGCGGTCAAGAAAGCACCGGTATCGTTGTTACCGATGGCAAAAAAATGAAAATAAAAAAGGGCATGGGTTTAGTACCGGATGTATTTAAAGAAGGCGTAAGTGATATGGATGGCTTTGCCGCCATTGGTCACGTGCGTTATTCTACCACCGGCGCCAGCATGGCTTATAATATTCAACCCTTAAAGGTATTTTTTGATGGCGGCAACCTGGCATTGAGCCATAACGGCAATCTGACCAATGCTGCTCAGCTGCGTCAGAATCTGGCTAAAGAGGGTGCAGTGTTTACCACTACTGTTGATACCGAGGTTTTGCTTTCCCTGATTGCATTGAGTGCACGTCCTACCATTGAAGAGCGTATTGCTGAATCTGTAAAGCAAATTCGTGGTGCTTTTGCGATTCTGCTGATGACTGATAATAAGATCATCGCTGTACGCGATTCCTATGGCTTCCGTCCCTTGGTTTTGGGCAAGATGGAAAATGGTTGGTGCGTAGCATCCGAGTCCTGTGCCTTCGATTTGGTTGGTGCAGAAATGGTTCGCGATGTAAAACCCGGTGAAATGGTTATTATTGATAGTGATAATGCAGAGCCCCGCAGCATGATGTGGTGTGACAAGCTGCCGGAAAAAACCGCACATTGCATTTTTGAATATGTATATTTCGCACGCAATGATAGCGTGATTGATAATCAGCCCGTTTACGACGCCCGTATTCAAATGGGTCGTGAGCTGGCTAAGGAAACCAAGGATATCCATCCCGATATCGTCATTTCCGCTCCGGATAGTGGCACTCCTGCTGCTATTGGTTATGCGTTAGAGTCCGGCATTCCCTTCATGGAAGGCCTTAATAAAAACCGTTATGTGGGTCGTACCTTTATCCAGCCTACCCAAAAGCAACGTGCTAATGCAGTTCGTTTGAAATTAAATCCCATTCGCAGCGTTGTTGCCGGCAAATCCGTTGTTATGGTGGATGATTCCATCGTGCGTGGTACCACCAGTGGCAAGGTTGTGAAGCTGCTGAAGGAAGCAGGCGCTAGAGAAGTGCATGTTTGCATTTCTTCTCCCCCGGTTGTAGATAGCTGCTACTATGGTATCGATACCTCCGAGCGTAAGCAATTGATCGCAGCTCGCTGCACTGAGGACGAAATTTGTCGCTTTATTGGTGCAGACAGCCTGCACTATATTTCTATGGAGGGCATGAAGCGTGCTGTTAGCCACATTGATCCTGAAGGCCTGTGCTTGGCTTGCTTCAGCTCCAGATATCCTGATAATGCTGATGAAGTAATTGCAGCAGAGCCTAAACCGCTTGCTGAAGGCGAATAAATAGAACGTAAGTAGAAATTTCATTGGGAGGAAATTATGAGCGAAGAAAAAAAACAACTTACCTATGCTGATGCTGGTGTGGATATTGACGCTGGTAATAAAGCAGTTGAGCTGATGAAGGATAGCGTGCGCGCTACCTATCGCAGCGAGGTTATTGGTGATTTGGGTGGCTTCGGTGGCCTGTTCGCATTGAACACCGGCAAATATAAGGAGCCTGTGCTGGTAAGCGGTACTGACGGCGTTGGCACCAAGCTGAAGCTGGCTTTCATGGCAGATAAGCATGACACTATTGGTCAAGATGCTGTGGCTATGTGCGTTAACGATATTCTGGTGCAGGGTGCAGAGCCCCTGTTCTTCCTGGACTATATCGCTGTGGATAAGGTTGACTCCCAAAAGGTTGCCAATATTGTTAAGGGCGTTGCCAATGCCTGCAAGGAAAGCGGCTGTGCTTTAATAGGCGGCGAAACTGCCGAAATGGCTGGCTTCTATGCAAAGGGTGAATATGATATTGCCGGCTTCTGCGTTGGTGTTGTAGATAAGTCTAAGATGATTACCGGCGAAAAGGTGAAGGCTGGCGACGTACTGTTGGGCCTGCCCTCCAGTGGTGTACATTCCAACGGCTTCTCCCTGGTTCGCAAAATCTGCTTCGAGGCTATGGGCTATGATATGAGCACTCCTATCGAAGAGTTTGGTTGCACCCTGGGCGAAAAGCTGCTCACTCCGACTCGCCTGTATCCCAAGACCTGCTTGCCTCTGATTGAAAAATTCGATATCCACGGTATGGTGCATATCAACGGCGGTGGCTTCTATGATAATATTCCTCGCATTTTGCCTGCTGATTGCGATGCTCTTGTAGATGCAGAGGCATGGGAGGTTCCCGTTGTCTTCAAAAAACTGCAGGAGTGGGGCAATGTGCCCTGGCCTGAAATGTATCGCACCTTTAACATGGGCGTTGGCATGGTGCTGGTAATTGATCCTGCTGAGGCTGACGCAGTACGCGCTCATCTGAAGGAAGCAGGCGAAGTATTCTATGAGCTGGGCACCATTGTTCCTGGCACTCAAAAGACTATTATGAAGGGCGGCGTTTTCGGTGCGTAAGATTGGCGTCTTAGTTAGCGGTCGTGGCAGCAATCTGCAGGCCATTATGGACCGCATTGCGGATGGTTATCTACCGCTGAAAATTGCTGTAGTTATCAGCGATAAAAGTGATGCTTATGCGCTAGAGCGTGCGCAAAATGCTGGCATTAAAACTGTAGCTGTTGAGCGTAAGGGCTGCGCTTCTAAGGATGAGTTTGAAGCCAAAATCACTGCTGCCTTGGAAGAGGCAGGCTGCGAGCTAGTCGTTTTGGCAGGTTTTATGCGCATTTTAAGCGGCGGTTTTGTCAATAAATGGCATCACAAGATTATTAATATTCACCCCGCTTTGCTGCCTAGCTTCCCCGGTCTGCACGGACAGGGACAGGCTGTGGCTTACGGCGTGAAATTCTCCGGCTGCACTGTACATTTTGTGGATGAGGGTACTGATAGTGGTCCCATCATTCTGCAAAAGGTTGTGCCGGTGCTGGACGATGATACTGAAGATACATTGGCCGATAGAATTCTCGTGCAGGAGCATATCGCAATGCCGGAAGCACTGAAGCTGTGGGCTGAGGATAAACTGGAAATTAATGGCCGCAAGGTTAAGGTTTTGGCATAGGAGTTGTGCATATGAAAATTAAAAGAGCATTACTAAGCGTTTCTGATAAGACTGGCATTGTGGAGCTGGGCAAATTCTTGAGCAATAATGGCGTGGAAATTATTTCCACCGGTGGCACTATGAAGGCGCTGCGCGAAGCAGGCGTGCCCGTAACCTATGTGAGCGACGTGACCGGCTTCCCCGAAATTATGGATGGCCGCGTAAAAACATTGAACCCCAAGATTCATGGCGCTATTTTGGCTGTACGCAGCAACCCCGAGCATATGGAAGCTTTGGCTGAGCATAATATTACTCCTATTGATTTGGTAGTAGTAAACCTCTATCCCTTCCGTGAAACCATTGCTAAGCCTGGCGTAACTGAAGCTGAGGCTATTGAAAATATCGATATCGGCGGCCCCGCCATGGTGCGTGCTTCCGCTAAAAACTTTAAGGACGTTGTTATCGTAACCTATCCCCGTCGCTATGCACAGCTGATGGAAATGCTGGATAAGGATGGCGATATTGACCAACATACTCGCAAGGAGCTGGCATTTGAAGCCTTCTCTCACACTGCTGAGTATGACACCATGATTAGCGAATACCTGAAAAAGCAATTGGCAGAATAAGAGGTAACAAAGATGAGAATTCTCTTAATCGGTGGTGGTGGCCGCGAGCATGCGTTGGCATGGAAGCTGGTTCAAAGCCCCAATGTAGAAAAGCTTTATGCTGCACCTGGCAATCCTGGTATGGCACTTTTGCAAAAATGTGAATGCATTAATCTTAATGTGGATGATTTGGAAGGCGTTGCTGATTACGCTGAAGAAAAGAGCATCGATTTGACAGTTGTTGGTCCCGAAGCTCCGCTCGTTGCCGGCCTTGCCGACGTGTTCAAGCGTCGCGGCCTGCCTGTTTTCGGTCCCTCCAAGGCTGCTGCTCAGCTCGAGGGCTCCAAGGCTTTTTCAAAGGAATTGATGGCAAAATATAATATTCCCACTGCTTTCTTCAAAATCTGCGAGGATATTGAAGCTGCAAAGGCTTATGTGGAAGAAAAGGGTGCTCCCATTGTTGTTAAGGCCGATGGCCTTGCCGCAGGCAAGGGCGTAGTGGTTGCCATGACCAAGCAGGAAGCCTTGGACGCTATTGATGATATGATGGGCGACCACAAATTTGGTGCTGCTGGCGCTCGCGTTGTGTTAGAAGAATACATGGAGGGCGAGGAAGCATCCCTTTTGGCCTTCACCGATGGCAAAACCGTTGTTCCCATGATTGCTGCGCAGGACCACAAGCGCGTTTTTGATGGCGACGAGGGTCCCAACACTGGTGGCATGGGTACCTATGCTCCCGCTCCTGTTATGACTGATATTCTGCGCCTTAAGGCTACAGAGCTCGTTTTGAAGCCTGTAGTAGCTGCTATGGCTAAGGAAGGCACTCCCTATCAGGGTTGTCTTTATGCAGGATTGATGATTAAGGGCGATAGCGTGAAGGTTGTGGAATTCAATTGCCGCTTTGGTGACCCCGAAACCCAGGTTGTGCTGCCCCTTTTAGATGGCGATTTAGCTGAAATTATGCTGGCCTGTGCAACAGGCACCTTGGATAAGGTTGAGGTTGCTTGGCATGATAAGGTTGCTGTGTGCGTAGTTATGGCTAGCGGTGGCTATCCGGAAAGCTACGAAAAGGGCAAGGAAATTACTGGCCTTGCTGCTGCTGAGGAAGACAAGGATGTAGTAGTTTTCCATGCAGGCACCAAGGAGGCTGATGGTAAGATTGTTACCAGCGGTGGCCGCGTTTTGGGTGTAACTGCTGTGGATGCCTCTATTAAGGCTGCTCGTGACCGTGCTTATGCTGCTGTAGAAAAAATCGCATTTGAGAAAAATTTTTACAGAAAAGATATTGCATGGCGCGCTTTAAAGAGGTAAAATAGATAAAACTCGTTTTACTGTAAACTTTGAAACAAAAATTTAGAAGAAAAGGATGATGAAAGAATGGCTTTTTACTATGATGAACCTGCTCATACTTTTAGTGAGTACCTGTTAGTTCCCGGTTATTCCTCTGAAAAATGCATTCCCGCCAATGTAGATTTGCGCACTCCGCTCGTAAAATTCAAAAAAGGCGAAGAACCTGCTATCACCATGAATATCCCCATGGTTTCCGCAATCATGCAGGCTGTTTCCGGCGAAAAGCTGGCAGTTGCTCTGTCCAAAGAGGGCGGCATTTCCTTCATCTATGGCTCTCAATCCGTTGAGGATGAGGCCGCCATGGTTGCCCGCGTTAAAGCTCATCGTGCAGGCTTTGTTAGCAGCGATTCTAACATTCGTCCTGACAGCACCTTGGCTGATATCCTGGCTTTGAAGGAGCGCACCGGTCACTCCACCGTGGCTGTTACCAGCGACGGCACTGTAAACGGCAAGCTGGAAGGCATCGTTACTAGCCGTGACTATCGCCCCAGCCGCATGGACCGCGCTACCAAGGTTCGCGACTTCATGACTCCGATTGATCAAATGATCGTTGCTGGTAAGGACACCACCCTGCAACAAGCTAACGACATCATTTGGGAAAAGAAATTAAATACTCTGCCCATCGTTGACGATGACGGCCGCCTGCTGTACATGGTATTCCGCAAGGACTATGCGACCCATAAGGAATATCCGTTGGAGCTGCTGGACAGCAAAAAACGCCATATCGTAGGCGCTGGTATCAACACTCGCGACTATGCTGAGCGTGTACCTGCGCTGGTTGACGCTGGCGTTGACGTACTCTGCATCGACTCCTCCGAAGGCTACAGCGCATGGCAAAATATTACTTTGGACTGGATCCGCGAGCATTATGGCGACAGCGTAAAGGTTGGCGCTGGCAACGTTGTTGACGCCGAGGGCTTCCGCTT
>USBV01000064.1 GCA_900553055.1 uncultured Phascolarctobacterium sp. | reverse complement strand
CGCCTTTAACACGCTCATCAAAGGCGCGCAGCTCCTCCTCGCTAAAGGCGTTGGAAAGGCTCAGCATCGGCTCCAAATGGCGCACCTCGGCGAACTGCGTGGCCGCACGACCGCCAACTCGTCGAGTTGGCGAATCGGCCGGCACGTCCTCAGGATACGTTGCTTCAATTTCACGCAAGCGCACCATCAGGCGGTCATATTCGCTGTCGGTGATTTCCGGCGCATCCAGCACATAATATAAATATTCATGATGGCGAATTTCTTGGCGCAGCGCTCTGGCCTCGGCCAACAGCTGCTCTTTTTCATCCGCAAATAAATCTAGTTCGTTCATAGTAAAAACTTCCTTCCACTTTGGCGCCCCTTCAAAGGGGAGCTGTCAGCGAGTTTACAAGCTGACTGAGGGGTTTCACACCTTCTGCAGCACCGCGTACTTCGTAAGCAAGCTGCGAATGCCGCCCCCATTAAAGGCCACCTTAACTTCCTGGCCGTCCTCCGTATCCTTTACCGCTACAATCGTGCCCAAGCCCCACTTTTTGTGGTTAACTCTATCGCCCGCCTTAAAGCTGGCGCTGCTGCTTGCTTCCTTAGGCACAAAGCTACTCTTGTTCTGCAAAAACCAATTGGTAGTGCGCGGACGAGACTCCTGCTCGCGCGGCACCTCTCGCAGCACCACTCTTTGCTGAATGGGGCGGCGATACTCGTGAATCAAATTGCGCGGCACCTCCTGCAAAAAGCGAGAGGGCGGATAGCTAAGCGTATGACCATAAATCATGCGCATTTTGGCATTACTCAAATACAAGCGCTTCCCAGCTCTAGTGATGCCCACATAGCAAATGCGGCGCTCCTCTTCGATTTCCTCCTCGTCCAAAAGCGTGCGCGCATGCGGGAAGATGCCCTCTTCCATACCTACGAGGAATACCGTGGGGAACTCCAAGCCCTTGGCGCTATGCAGCGTCATCAGCGTCACAGCCTCCTCGCCCAGCTCCGCATCATCGATATCGGAAACCAGAGCCACCTCGCTGAGGAAGTTTTCCAGACTTGCCTCATCACCGTTACGAGCAGCCTTTTCAGCAAAATCCTCGGCCACACTTAAGAGCTCCTGCAGGTTTTCCAAGCGCCCTTGGTCCTGCGCGCTACGTCCCAGCTCCAGCTCCTCTTGGTAGCCCGTGCGCTGCATCACATCAATAATCAACTGCTTCACGCTGCTTTCCTCGGCCTCGCCCATAAACTCAAAGAGCAGGCCTGCCAGCTCATCCAGCTTACCCACAAAGCGACTGGAAAGGCCCGGCACCTCGCTAGCATTAGAAATTACATCGAACATGCTCTGATTAGTCTCATTGGCATAGCTTTGCAAGCGCGCCAAGGTCGCATCGCCGATGCCACGCCTAGGCACATTAATAATGCGCTCCAAGCTCAATCCGTCATGCGGATTATAAATCAAGCGCAAATACGCAATGATATCCTTAATTTCCTTGCGCTCATAAAATTTAGTGCCGCCCACCATGGTGTAGGCCATGCCACTTTTAATGAGCATTTCTTCAAACACGCGGGACTGAGTATTGGTACGATACAGCACGGCCATATCACCCAGCTTTGCGCCCTCCTTGAGCTGCAGCTCCTGCATGCGCTCAATAACAAAGCGCGCTTCATCGCGTTCATCTACCGCCTGATAATAGGTAATCTCCGTGCCCATGCCATTATTGGTCCACAAATTCTTCGGCTTGCGGCCCGTGTTATTTTCAATCACCGCATTGGCAGCATCCAAAATCACCTGTGTGCTACGGTAGTTCTGCTCCAGCTTCACCAGCTTGGCCTCGGGATAATCCTTTTCAAAGTCCAAAATATTGCGAATATCCGCCCCGCGCCAGCCGTAAATGCTTTGGTCCGCATCGCCCACCACGCACAAATTGTGGTGCTTGCCAGCCAAAAGCTTTGTCAAAAGATATTGCACATGGTTGGTATCCTGATACTCGTCCACCATGATGTAATCAAATTTATCCTGATATTTTTCCCTTGCCTCGGGAACCTCCTGCAAGAGGCGCAGCGTTAGCAGCAGCAAATCATCAAAATCCACCGCATTATTAGCCCGCAGCTTGCCCTCGTAGGCTTCGTAAATCTGCGCCACCTTTGCCTCGTAAAAATCGCCCGCTTGGGCAGCGAATTCCTTTACGCCCAGCAGCTCGTTTTTCGCATTGCTAATGCGGCCAATGATGCCCGCCGGCTGGAAGCGCTTTTCATCCAGATTCATTTCCTTCAGAATTTGCTTGATGAGATTTTTAGTATCGGTAGTATCATAAATAGCAAAATTATTGCTATATTGCCCCAGCTTATCGATATCGCGGCGCAGCACCCTTGCACAAAAGGCATGGAAGGTAAAAAGCCACACATCCTTGGCCGCAGGACCAGCCATTTTATCCACACGCTCGCGCATTTCTGCTGCTGCCTTATTGGTAAAGGTGATGGCCAAAATGCGGTAGGGACGCACGCCCTGCTGCAGCAAATGCGCCACGCGGCAGGTCAAAACCTTGGTCTTACCACTGCCCGCACCCGCCAAAATCAGCATGGGTCCGTTAATAGTGCGCACGGCCTCCGCCTGCTCCTTATTCAAGCCTTGCAATGTATCTATCATAATCAAAGTAAACCTCCGTCTATTTCTCCGCCAGTTGTGCTTAAACAGCTAAAGCTAGCAGTACTCCCTTAGCATATGCTACTAGTATAGCAATTTATTATACCACAAAAGCCCCTCTTAGCGCGAGGGGCAAACAAGTAGTCGGAAGATTCGAGGATTATAATCCCGCTTTACCTTTATTTTATAAATACATATTCGTGCTCGCTGGATAGCTCTGGCTTAAATTCATAGCCATAGGTGGAAAAGGCCTGCACATCCTCCGGGCTTTGGGCATTATGCTCGGCACACCAGCGCACCATGCTGCCCCGCGCCATCTTCGCCTCCGTAGCCTTCACCTTATAGCCGCCCTTTTTATCAACGCAGCCAAAAATGCAACTCACAATGCGCACATTATCATCAGCAAAGGGCTCAATCACCTTGCTATATTCCTTGGAGGCCAAATTCAAAATCACCTTGTCCTCCTTCGTCAGTGCTTCGTAAAGGCTAGCGCCCCAATATTGGTAGAGGTTCTTTTTGCCCGCTAGCGCCAGCTTGGCCTGCATTTCCAGCCTGTAGGGCGTTACGCCATCACTAGCGCGCAAAAGGCCGTAAAATCCGGATAAAATACGCAGATTCTCGCACACATAGTCCCACGCCGCTGCCTCCAACACCCTTGGTCCCATATGCGTATATTGCAAGCCAACGTAGGCCAAAACAGCAGGCGTCAGGTTATGCTCTAAATCCATCCTCCGAATGCGCGCAAAGTTTTGCTCCGCCAGCGCATCATTACAGCCCCACAGCTTTTGCAAATCGGGCATGCTCATGCTCTGCAGCTGTGCCAAAATTTCCTTTGTTTGCGGCAAAAACTGCGGCACCGTGCAAGCACACGCTTCTGTATCCACCTGCATCTGCTTCGCAGGAGAAATAATTATCTTCATACTCAACCTCCAGAATGAAGTAGTTTTTCTATTTATTATATCATATAGCAGTACCTGCGAGTGGCTGGGGTTAAAATAAAGGAGGAAGATATATTTCGCTTCCTCAGTTGTAAAAAGTTGTATAAGGAGCTACGCTTTTAATATTTAAGCACTAGCTACACATAATTAACCCCTCGGCTTGAAGTCGAGGGGTTAACTATTTTATGTGATTTTTACAATTCCAGCACATCGCCTGCTGCCAAATAGTGCAGGCGAGTCATGCGCTCTTTGAGATAGGCGTACTGCTCAGCGCCGGTGCAGTGGCAGGTGAAGTATTCAGCAGGCAGGGCCTCCAGCGCTTGTGCTGCTTCCTGCAGAACCTTTGCGTCAGCTCCACAGGTTGCCAGCTTCATGAAATGAAAGCCGCCGATGCAAATATCGGGCTTAAGCCATTCCATTAAATTCAAAATACCTTTATGAGAGCAGCCGCTCAAGAGCACCTTGCGCTCATTTTCGTGTATAGTGAGATATTGTTCATGACGAAAATCATCGGGCACAAATTCATCACCCTGCAGCATGTTTAAGCCAAAGCTGTCAGCAAAATGCTGCGCTTTTTTATCATTACAACTGCACAGCTCCAATTCGTCATCAATTTTTAGGTAATCATCCACTAGCACAAAGCGACCACTATCCTGCAAAGCTGCCGGAATACTGATTTCTCGCTCCGTTCCAGAAAAATGGCGTTCAAACCCATAACGACTAATATAAATAGGAGCAGTGCTATTCAGCTCTAAAAACTTGGCTAAACCACCGCCATGGTCGTTGTGACCATGGGAGATGATGCAAAGATCAACTTGGCTCAAGTCCACGCCTAGCTTGGCAGCATTATCTGCAAAAGCGGCGCTGCCTCCTGTGTCAAAGAGCAACTTGTGCCGAGCAGTTTCTACATACAAGCTCAAGCCATGCTCACAGCAAAAGTTTTCGTTTTTAACAGTGTTTTCCATTAAGGTATAAATTTTCATTGTTTCACTTCCTTGCTATAAATCCAAGTAGCCTGCTGCCCTAATTCCGGCAGCACCTTATTCACAAAATGTCCCGTTTCTTTATAGCCGCGACGGCGATAATAGCTGTAATCGCAGGTGGCGTCCGCCCAAAGATGCATGCGAGTAATGCTGTGGCCGCGAGCCACCTCCTCCACATTTTCTAAAAGCTTGCTGCCAACTCCCGGCTTGCGGCTTAAGAAAAGGCACAGCAGCAAATCGCTTGGCTGCGCTACTTTGCGCACCTGCTGACCATTGTAGCTCAAATAACGAAGATAGTTATAGACTAAATCCTGTTCTTCTGTTGCAAAGCCTTGCAGCTGCTCCTCAAGCCATTTTTGCGAATTGTCACGTGCATCCAAGGGTGCTGCCAGCAAAAAGCCCTGCATGACCCCTGCTTCATCCACCATTTTATAAGAAAAATCTGAGCTACGAAAATAGTAGCGTACCATGGCCTCATAGAGGATGTTTTTTAAATGCTCATTAGTTAGAGCCATCTCCTCGCCCCAAGTTAGCAGTGTCAAGAGGGCCGCTTCAGCAATATCCTTAGCAGTAAACTGTTCTATAGTTATGGTCATGGCCTCCTATCTGTTTAACGCTATATGCTTACCATATCAGAAAGTAAGATTTTTGGCAAGCTTAAAGAGTTCTTTGCCTATCTAATCAAAAAAGGCCCACTTAACGAAATAATAACCTGCTAATGCAAAACAATCCCTCGACTTTTTACAAGCTGAGGGATTGTTTTGCATTATAGCTTTTTACATATGCTTTCGTTCGTAATAGTTCCAACCAAAGATTACTACTAAGAGCAGGCCCACGGAAATGGCAGTACTGATAGCGGAGCCTGTAATGCCAGCGATAATAAAGCCAATAAAGGCAAGCACACCATTGATGGAGGCATAGGGTAATTGGGTACGCACATGATCTACCAAATTACATTCTGCACCCATGGAGGACAAAATTGTGGTATCACTCAAGGGAGAGCAATGGTCGCCAAAAAGGCCACCACTAAGCACAGCACCCAAGCAAATGGCATAGGAAATACCAAAAGCATGCCCCATGGGGATAGCCAAGGGCATGAGCATAGCAAAGGTACCCCAAGAGCTGCCCGTCGAGAAAGAAATCACAGCACCAAACAGGAAGATGCAGGCCGGTATCAGGATCGGCGTAAAGTTGATGCTTTGCAAAATGCCAATGATATATTTTGCCGTGCCCAGCTTACCAATCATAGCGCTTAAGGACCATGCCAAGAGAAGGATAATAGCCACCTCGGTCATATTAACCATACCCTTAACATAAATGCTGAAGGTTTCCTTAGGCTTTTTAACCTTTAAGCAGTAAATCATTACCATGAGCAGTACACCAGCCAGGAAATAACCAGTAGTTAAGGCTACACGAAAGGCATTCCCAGGAATTTTAGCAAAGGGGAAGCCTAAGGGAGCAAGGTCGATAACCAAGGTTGCAAAAACAGCTAAAATAGGCAGAATCAGCATAAGGGGATTAGAATTGCCTAAAGAATAGCCATCTTCATCCACAGGAGCAACGTAATCATCTTCCATTTCTTCAGGAACAGGTTTATCAGCTACAGCATCCTCTGCTGCCTTCATGGCTGCAAAATCCTTTTTCGTGATCGCAATTAAAGGAATCATGATTACTGCCAAAATAGTATAAATTTGGAAGGGAATGGCCTGCATAAAGGTTTCATAGTCAGAAACATCCACATGCAGATTTTTGAACTGTGCTTCAACCAAGCCCATGATATACACACCCCAACCGATAAAGGGAATGAGTACTGCAACAGGAGAAGAGGTGGAATCCAGTACCCAAGCCAGCTTTTCACGAGACAGCTTGAGCTTGTCAAAAAGTGGACGAAACACAGGACCAACTAGCAGCGCTGTACCTAAATCAGTGAAAAAAATAACCACGCCACCCAGCCATGCACCAAGCTGTGCCTTTAAAGGAGTGTCTACCACCTTATGTACATACTTAGCGAAGGATTGGGCACCGCCGCCATTCTCCAAAAGCTTAATAAAGCCACCAATAAACAGAATCAGCACAATGTTGCCAGCATTATAGCTATCCATAACCTGCTTGAAGAAATAATCACCAATCAAGGCTTTAGAAGCTAAAAAGGGATTGCCATGACACAACAAAAGCACGCCAGTCAGACAACCACAAAATAGCGAAAAAATAACATTTTTGGTCTTTATCGCCAAGCCGATAGCGATCAAAGACGGAAGCAAACTAAGAGCACCAAAATCCATACTAAACACCTCAGAATTTTTATAATAGGGATATTTTAGCATAAATATACCACTTATGACAAGTTAAATGGACATTTTTGCATATAAATGTCGCTCTAGAGCTCCGTTTTCCAAAGAAATGCCCTTAGAAACCCATCGTATAAAGTATACATCTCCTCTAGGTATTGAGCCCTGCGATGGAATGTGCTAGAATAAGCATAAATCGCATTAAGGAGGCTCCCATGCCCAAGAATATACCTTTTGTCCCCGCCGATGATTTAAGCAAATTATGGCGGGCGATTATTGAATTTGATATGCTTGCTCCCGGTGACAGAATTTTAGTTGGCCTAAGCGGTGGTAAGGATAGCATGCTGTTGACGGCCATGCTGGCGGAAATCAAAAAGTTTTCCCCCATTCCATTTGACCTAGCCTGCTACACAGTCAACGCCATGTTTGCGCCCAATTTTCCGAAGCAGGAGCTGGTGGATTTTTGCGCTCATTATGGACTGGAGCATTACAGCGATGATGTGGATGTAATGGCCGCCCACGCTAAAAAAGGCGGCAGTCCCTGCTTTACCTGTGCTTATTTTCGCCGTGCAGCGACCAATCGCCGTGCTAAGGAGCTGGGCTTTAACAAGGTGGCACTGGCTCATCATAATGATGATGCCGTGGAAACCTTTTTCATGAATCTTATGACCAGTGGGCAGCTGCGCACCTTTTTGCCGGTAACGCCCTTGTCGCGCAGTGGTATTACTGTGTTGCGCCCCTTGCTTTATTACCGTGAGTCCGAGATTCGCGAGCTGGTGGCAAAGCTAGGCATTAAGCCGCTCAAGAACCCCTGCCCCTACGATGGACACACCATGCGGCAGGATGTGAAGGAGCATATTGCCCAGCTCAACGAGCGCTATCCCGAGATTTACGACCATTTATTGGCTGCTATGCGCTGCTCGGACAAGCAGGAGCTGTGGCCCGGCAAGCCCACCGATAAAGAAATGGTGGCCAAATTCCGCGCCTTTTGGGGACGCAAGCGGAGGGAGCAGCCTTGAAAACCCGCGCTTATCTATATATCATCGGAGCGGCAGCACTGTGGGGACTCATTGGCCTCTTCGTCAAGGCTATTGCCGCCCAAGGCTTTAGCTCCATGCAAATTGTAGCTTTAAGAGCCATGGCCTCCGCAAGCTGTATTACGCTAGTGATGCTGTGGAAGGGCTTGGGCCAACTACGCATAGCCTTGCGTGACATTTGGATGTTCATCGGCACAGGTATTTTAAGCCTAGTGTTCTTCAACTTTTGCTATTTCAACTGCATCCAAAGCAGCAGCTTGGCTGTGGCAGCACTGCTTTTATATACGGCACCAGCCTTTGTGATGCTCATGAGCCTGCTGTTTTTTGGTGAACACTTCACTGCAAAAAAGGGCTTGGCGCTAGTGTGTACCTTTATCGGCTGCGGCTTTGTTACAGGCGCCTTCGATGGCGGTCTTAACCTTACGCTTAGCGGCCTGCTCTACGGCTTAGGCAGCGGCTTTGGCTATGCCCTGTATAGCATCTTTGGCAAATACGCTGTGCAAAAGTATTCATCCCTAACCATCACTGCCTACACCTTTTATTTTGCTTTGCTAGCCGCTGTGCCGTTGGCAGATTTTGATGGTGCGGCCTTGAGCAAAATAAACCTGACCACTATTGGCGGCAGCTTGGGCCTCGGTCTTATCTGCGCTGTAGTCCCCTATCTTTTATATACCAAAGGCTTGGAGCAGGTGGAGCCGGGACAGGCCTCCATTCTCGCCACCATTGAGCCCTTTGTCGCATCCACCGTGGGCATGTTGTGCTTTGCCGAGCCCATGACCTTGAGCAAGGCTGTGGGCATGGTGCTCATCTTCTGCTCCATTGTGATTTTGAATATTAGGGAGAAATCATCACCACCCGTCTAACGGGTGGTTTGACTAAGGGCTATAAGCCCTTATCA
>USBV01000063.1 GCA_900553055.1 uncultured Phascolarctobacterium sp. | reverse complement strand
CGACAAGGAAAAACGTCTTACTGCTTATCACGAGGGTGGTCACACCATCGTGGGCATGCTTTTGGAGCACACCGACCCTGTGCACAAGGTTACTATTATCCCGCGCGGTCGCGCCGGTGGTTATACTTTGAGCCTGCCTAAGGAGGACAAGTATTATGCAACTCGCAGCGAGATGCTGGACGAGCTGAAGGTGCTCTTAGGTGGCCGCGTAGCCGAGGCCTTGGTGCTGAAGGAAATCTCCAGCGGTGCTAGCAACGATTTGCAGCGTGCAACCCAATTGGCACGCCAAATGATTTGCGAATATGGCATGAGTGAGAACATTGGCCCTGTAACCTTTGGTCATCGTCAGGACCAGGTATTCCTGGGCCGCGATATTGCCCGCGATAAGGATTACAGTGAAGAGGTAGCTGCTGAAATCGATAAGGAAGTACGTGCCTTTATCGAGGACGCTTATGCTGCTACCGAAAAGCTGCTCAGCGAAAATTTGGACAAGCTGCACGTGATTGCCAAGGCTTTGATGGAAAGAGAAACCTTGGAAGAGGAAGAAATCAACCAGCTGGTAAAATATGGTCATATCCTGAGTGCAGAAGAAAAGCTGTATCTTGTGCAGCAATCTGTAGTCGAAGAGGAGGCTGCCAATGCAGCTGCTCCTGAAGACACTGTAAATGCTGTCGATACCATTAGCGCCCCTGCTGATGAGGAGCCCAAAGCTTAAATAATCAAGCTTTATAGCACAACTTACGCCCGTAGTACATACTACGGGCGTTCTTTTATACCTTGAAATAGAAAAAAAGTGATAATAAAAAGCAAATTAAAGCATTTTACTTATTTTCGCTTTACCCTTATAATAATTACAATGGGATTTTTAGGGGGATGGGAATATGAAAAAATATCGTTCATTGAACACATTGTCGGGACCAATCCTGTTTTTTGTGGTTTTGGGAGTTTTGAGCCAGCTAATTACCTTTAAGCAGGCGGCGGCCATTGCTACTATCTGCTGGATGGGCATGTGGTGGGTGCTGCGCCCGGTAAACATTGCGGTTACAGCTCTGTTGCCCATACCCATTAACGCTTTTTTTGGCATGGTGCCCATGGATGGCATTATCAGCAAGTATTTTTCAGAAATCGTAGTACTTTTGGTGGGCAGCGATTTAATCAGCCTCGTGTGGGAGAAGACGCATCTTGATAAGCGGCTGGCTATTAAAAGCTTGTGCGGCATCGGTACCTCCATGCGCCAGCAAATTACCGTCTGGCTGGTAGCAGCAACGGTGCTTTCCATCTTTTTGCCCAATGTAGTAGTGGTAATGATTTTGGTACCTGTGGCTGTGAGCATGCTCAAGTTTTTAGGACAAGAAAATATTACCAATAACCCCATAGCTACTCCGATTTTGTTAGCTTTGGTGTGGGGCGCAGGCTTTGGTGGCTTTGGCTCTCCGCTGGGCGGAGCTTCCAATTTAGTAGCGATTAGTTATTTGGAAAAGCTGACGGGGCAGGAATTTATGTATGTGGACTGGATTATCCGCTTTTTGCCCTTGCTCTTTATCATACTGCTCTTTATTTTGGCCTTTTTGCTGCGTTTGCCCATGCCTATTGCGCATTTAGAGGGTGGCAAGGAATACTTCCGCTCTGTGTACGCCGAGCTTGGCCCCATGAAGAAGGGAGAAAAGCTGGGACTGTGGCTCTTTGCCTTGGCCACTGTATTGGCCTTCATCCGTCCCTTGTATGTAGAATATCTACCCTTGATGAAGCCGGCATATGTTTTCTTCTTTTTTGGCATGCTAACCTTTGTGCTCACAGATGAAAATGGCCAGCAATTGCTCGAATGGAAGGAAGCGGAAAAGGGCATTATGTGGGGGATGATTTTTCTCTTCTCCGGCGGCCTTGCCTTAGGCAAGCTGATTACCGATACCGGTGCAGCTACGGAAATCGCCAAGGTCATTACGCTGTTACCCTTGAGTGGTGGCGTGGAAACGATGTTCAGCCTCACACTGTTTGCTACCTTCCTCACAGAAATTAGTAGTAACACGGCGGCAGCATCCATTGCTATTCCCGTGGTGCAAAGCATCACTACGGAGCTGGGCGTGAACCCCGTGCCCTATATTTTGACGACCATTGTGGCAGTTAACTGTGCCTTTATCTTGCCCGTGAGCACTCGTGCCGTGGGTGTAACCTATGGTCTAGGACCCGATGATTTGATGAAGCATGGCGTGCGCTTATCGGTGCTGTGCATGCTTTTGGTTAGTGCCTTGGGCTATGCTTGTATGCAGTTTTGGCCCTTGTTCAATCATATTTAACACACTCCTCTTTCTTTTTGCTCTCCCTGTTAATTCTTATAGCAGGGAGAGTTTTCTTTGGTGTTAATAAGTACTTGACTTTTAGTTAACCTAGTGATAACCTTTCAGATAGATAAAGGTTAACCAAGCTTCAGGTTAAAAAATACTAGTGAGTATCTTACATAGAGTGGGAGGCAACGAGCATGCGTAAGCGTATTTTGGAATTATTGCGTAATAGTGGGGGCGAGCCTGTGAGCGGGGAGGAGATTTCCCGCCAGCTGGAGGTTTCACGTACTGCTATTTGGAAACATATTCAGACCTTAAAGAATGAGGGTTATGATATAGAATCCGTGCCTAAAAAGGGCTATATTTTGAAGGAGGCGCCCAATCGCCTTTTTCCGCAGGAGATTTTGTCACGCCTGCAAACTAAATGGCTGGGACGTAATATTTGCTATCGTGATAGTGTGGATTCCAGCAATAATTTAGCTAAGGCTTTGGCAAACCAGGGCTGCGAAAATGGCCTTGTTGTTGTTGCCGAGGAGCAGGGCGCGGGCAAGGGACGCTTGTCCCGCGGTTGGATTTCTCCCTATGCCAAGGGCATTTGGTTTAGCGTAGTTTTGAAGCCGCCCTTCTTGCCGCAGGAGGCATCCAAATGCACGCTGTTGGCAGCAGTGGCTGTAGTCAAGGCTATCAATAAAATTGCCGGTGTGCAGGCAGCTATTAAGTGGCCCAACGATATTTTACTCTTGGGACGCAAGCTAGTAGGTATTCTCACCGAGATGAATGCCGAATTTGGCCATATCAATTATGTGGTTATCGGCACGGGCATCAACACCAATGCCACTCCGGATGATTATCCTGAAGAAGTTAAGAGCTTGGCCGTATCCATTTGCGATGCCGCTACCGAGCCCTTTACCAGGGTGCAGCTTTTGTGCGATATTCTCAAGAACATGGAGGAGTTGTACGAAACAGCCGTTAACGAAGGCTTTGGCCCGGTTTTAGCAGAGTGGCGTAAGTATTCCTGCACTCTCGGTCAGGATGTGAAGGTAATTGCGCCCGATATGACCTATTATGGTAAAGCAGTGGATATTGACGAGGAAGGCCTTTTGATCGTACGCAAGGAGGATGGCACCTTAGAAAAGGTTGTTGCCGGTGATGTTTCTATTCGTCCGGCAGCGGCGCAAAACGGTGCTTACGCATAAGTAAGAAAATCTTGTAATAATTCTTGCATTCTGCCGACTTTGTGGTAAAATAATAAAGGCTTTGCGGCCGTATTTTTAAGGCGGAAATCACACTTCCGAGGAGGATTTGAGATGTTACTAGTAATTGATGTAGGTAATACCAACGTTGTTGCCGGTGTTTTTGATGATAAAGAGCTAAAGGTGCATTGGCGTTTTTCCACTGACCGCTCCAAAACTGCAGATGAGTTTGGTATTATGCTGCGTAGTATGTTCGATTATACCGACGTGGAAATGAGCAAAATCGATTCCATCATTATTTCCAGCGTAGTACCCCCAGTGCTGATTCCGCTGTGCCATATGTGCGAGCGCTATTTTGGTATTAAGCCGATGGTTGTTGGCCCTGGCATTAAAAACGGCATTTTTATTCGCTACGATAATCCGAAAGAGGTTGGTGCTGATCGTATTGTTAACGCCGTTGCCGCATTCCATAAATATGCACATTTGAATCGTCCGATGATTATTTTGGACTTTGGCACTGCCAACACCTTCTGCGCTCTGCTGCCCACCGGTGAATATTTGGGCGGTGCAATCGCTCCCGGCATTGGCATTTCTACCGAGGCTTTGTTCCAACGTGCAGCTAAGCTGCCGCGTATTGAGCTGGTTAAGCCCAAGACTGTTATTTGTCGCAACACTGTTAGCTCCATGCAGGCTGGCGCTATTTATGGCTTTGTAGGCCAAATGGAGGGCATTGTTAATCATATGAAGAAGGAGCTGGGTGGGGATGCGTTTGTAATCGCTACCGGTGGCTTTGCAAATACGATGGCTTCCGAATCCGACTGCATCGATGTGATTGAGCCGTTCCTGACGCTTGATGGTCTGCGTATTTTGTACGAAAAGAACGCAAAATAAAATCGTCCATAAAGCACCATCTACTTCGTTGCGCCTCCTAGGAGTATTGACCATACGCCGTCGCACCCAAGGGCACAGCGCGACCAGCATGTGCTCACGGCACTGCGCTTGTGACCACATGGGTCGTGGCTTGTCGGCGTTCCTCGTATCTGAAGCCTTCTTGGCTTCATTACAGCTAGTAGTAAACAAAAAATCCCTGCTACCGCAAAGTAGCAGGGATTACTTGTTTTAAAGACTAACTAGCTTAGTAAGTTGCCTCCCTTTTCAAAGGGAGGGGGACCGCTTTAGCGGTGGAGAAATTTTTCTTCTTACTTACCTTCAACCAGGGCCATGCCAGCTTCCAAAGCCTTGGTGTTGGCTTCTTCGGTTCCTTTGGGAACGCGGTTCAGCACTGCCTTGGTGATAGCTTCTTTAGAAACGCATTTGGTCAGAGCAACCACAACGCCCAAAGCTACGATGTTAGCGAACAAGGACTTGCCGCACACATTATTGGCAGTGTGGGTAATGGGCACATCCACGCGCTTGCCGTATTTACCGGGAACATCTTCTACAAAGAGGGTGTCGGTAATAACAGTGGTGTGTTCATCGCAGTCAACGATGTATTTGTTAGCTGCTTCCTGACTCATAACCAGCAGAAAATCAGGGTCAATAACACGGCTGAAATAAATAGCCTCATCAGAAATGATGGCTTCGGCCTTGGAGGAGCCGCCGCGGGCTTCCGGACCATAGGATTGGGATTGAACAGCCAGCTTGTCATCTAAGAGGGCAGCTTCTGCTAAAATGATACCAGCGGTAATCAAGCCTTGGCCGCCAGTGCCTGCAAAACGAAAGCTATGTCTCATGATTATTTACCCTCCTGTGCACGTTTGATAATTTCATCATAAGCTGCGGTGTATTCTTGCACATCGTTGTTTTCATACAAAACGCCGATGGGGAATTTGCCGGCAGCAATGGCTTCGGCCTTCTTTTCTTCATCCATGCGGTCCCAAACAGCCTTGAGCACGCCGTGGTCACGCTGCCACATCATCATTTGGGCAGGGCCACCCATTTTGTTTTGACGACCGAAGGAAATGGGGCAAGCGCTTACTACTTCAATAATGGAGAAGCCCTTGTGAGCAATACCCTTGGCGATTACATCAACCAATTGGGGTACATGATAGGTTGTGCCGCGAGCTACATAGGTTGCGCCTGCAGCCTGAGCCAATTGCAGCAGATTGAAGCTGGGCTCGATGGTAGCATAAGGAGCGGTGGTAGCCTTGGAGCCTTTGGGAGTCATGGGGGAGTATTGACCGCCGGTCATACCATAAATGCTGTTGTTATATACAACCAAAGTCAAGTCGATGTTGCGGCGAGCAGCATGAATCAGGTGGTTGCCGCCGATAGCGGTGCAGTCACCGTCGCCGCTGCACACGATAACATTCAGCTTGGGGTTACCCATTTTTACGCCGGTAGCGATGGGCAGGGCACGACCATGCAGGGTGTTGGCAGTGTTAAAATCCAAATAGCCGGAGCTACGGCTGGAGCAGCCGATACCGCTGATTATGGCTACATCGTCCTTTGCCAGACCTTGTTTATCAATAGCCTTTACAATAGCGCCGGTGATAACACCGTTGCCACAGCCGGGGCACCAGATGTGAGGTAGACGGCCCGGACGGAAATATTTAGCGATTAAGTCTTCCATTACGCTCATTCTAATTTTCTCCTCTCATCCGATTAGGCCATAGCCTTTTTGATTTCAGCCAAAAGCTCGGCCGGAGTAGCAGATTCGTTGTCGTATTTAGCAAACAGGCTTACAGGAACCTTGCCAGCTACAGCGCGTTCAACTTCCAAAACATATTGGCCGCAGTTGAGCTCGTGTACAAGGATGCCTTTAACCTTAGCTGCCAAATCCTGCATTTGCTTTTCAGCGAAGGGCCAAATGGTGATGGGGCGAACAAAGCCAACCTTCAGACCTTCTGCACGAGCCATGTCAATTGCTTCATAAGCAGTACGAGCAGCACCGCCAAAGGCAACTACAGCAAATTCTGCATCTTCCATTCTATAGTTTTCAACTTGTACGATGTCGTCCAGATTGTCGGTGAGCTTAGTACGCAGACGGTCCTGGGATTCCTTGGTAGCAGCGCCGGTGCCCTTGGGGAAGCCGGTTTCGTCGTGTACCAGACCGGTTACATGCCAGCGATAGCCACTGCCGAAGGGTGCCATGGCGGGAACCTTGGAGCCATCCTCGCAGCCATAAGCGAGATATTCTTCGGGAGCGCAGGTGGGCATTTTGCGTTCAGCCTGCGGGATTTCGTCATAGTTGTCAGGCAGCTCGATTTTTTCGCGCATATGACCGATAACCTCGTCCATCAACAAGATAACAGGGCAACGATATTTTTCAGACAGAGCAACTGCGCGCAGAGTCAGCTCAAAGCATTCGGGAACACTGGAGGGAGAAATGGTAATCAGCCAGTGGTCGCCGTGGGTGCCCCAGCGAGTTTGCATAACCTCACCCTGAGCGGGGGAGGTGGGTTGGCCTGTAGCCGGGCCCACACGCTGTACGTTAACGATTACGCAGGGGATCTCGGCGATACATGCCAGGCCCAGCATTTCTTGCTTTAGGGAGAAGCCAGGGCCGCTGGTAGCGGTCATAGCCTTTTTGCCTGCCATGGAAGCGCCAATTACAGTGCCTAAGCCTGCAATTTCGTCCTCGGTTTGCATGAATTTGCCGCCAACCTGGGGCAGGCGCAGTGCTAATTGTTCAGCGATTTCGGTGGAAGGGGTGATAGGATAACCGCCGTAGAATTTGACGCCGGCAGCAATCGCACCCTCAACAACTGCTTGGTTACCTTGTAACAGCAGGATTCTTGACATGGGTAATTCACTCCTTTTTATTTATCTAGTAAGATGGCATAGTCCGGGCAGCGCATTTCGCATTGTCCGCATTTGATGCAATTTTCTTCAGCTACGGCCTCGACCTTGCCGATTTCGTTGACTGCCAGAACCTTCTTCGGGCAGAATGCTGCGCAAATGCCGCAGCCCTTGCAACGCTTTGTAATTATTTTTAAGCTCATATGGTGACCTCCTCCTTATGAAACCTTGTTTAAAAACAGCATAGAACAGCCTAGAATATATTATATCAAAAAAAGCCCTGCAATAAAGTATTTTTTATGTTTTTTCTTTACAAAATACCTTAGTTTCTACTGTGCGTATAGTATTTTTTCTTGAAAAACAAGGGATGAATGACTAGAATTTAAGGCACAAATAAGCTATAATAATAAGAATAAAGAGAACGGAATTTTCTAACGAAGGAGGTATGGTGGTGAAACTGGATAAGGCAATGCCCAAGGATTTACGCATCCTCCAGGCAGCGGAGAAAATCTTCTCCATGTACGGCTATGAGAAGGCAACCTTGGACGAAATTATTGCTCTGGCTGATGTGGGTAAGGGTACTGTGTACAAGTATTTTGGCAATAAGGAGCAGCTATTTTATAAGCTGGTAGCCGAAAAAAATAAACCCTTCGTGCAGCGCTTGCAGCAGGCTGTGGTTGGTAAAACCTCCTTGAAGGAGAAGATGTACGCTTATTTTTGTGAATTTGTGCGCTTTTATTACGAAAACAGTGCTCTGTGGCAGATTATTTGCTTTGAGATGCTGGGGACATCTAACGCCTGCCGGGTGCAGAAGGTGGATGGCGTGTACCGGGTGCTGCCCCGCTATAGCCAAATTCAGATTTCCCCTGAGCTGGAGGAGCAAATCCTGCGTTACCACGAGCTTTTGCAGCAGGAATACGATATTTTAGAGGAGATTATTAGCGAGGGCTTTACTAGCGGCCAGCTAAAGGGCACGGGCGATTTGGAAACCTCTAGCAAGTATATTTTCTTTGGGGTAGCCATGAGCATTTTTAATCCCACCCAATCCCTCAAGCAAAAGATGCAGGCCGAAAAGGCTGCCGAAATTATCGTGGATAGGTATTTGCATGGTGAGGCTGTGACGGGGATGCTACGTGATTAATCTTTTGTTATCTCAATATCATAGGAGTTTTTTATAAAATAGCAGGGCTCTTCCTACAGATTAATTGTGGGAGGGGCTTTTTTGCTAATAAGTTGACTTGTAGCACCATATTTGCCATAATGTTGTCGATACAGAGGTGATAATCATGTTAGTGAAGCCTATAATCATAGCTTTTTGCGCATGCATTTTTTTGCTGGGAGGATGCGTGAATAACTCTGGAAATATTAAACAAATTAGCGCAGTTCAAATAGCCCAGGCTGTGCAGCGGGGTGAGGAGCTTCGTCAGGGTAATCTTTATCGGATAACTGGCAAGGTGCATCAGCTGCGAGATAAAATAATTATCCTAGAAGCTGGCGAGGTTTCATGGATAAATCTGGCATTCCACCAAAGATTGTGGTCGGCGCTACAACATCGGTGTGGTCAAACCTTT
>USBV01000062.1 GCA_900553055.1 uncultured Phascolarctobacterium sp. | reverse complement strand
ACCGCTTGCAAGAACATGGTCAACACCGCCGTACCCAATATCGTAGGACCAGCCGTCACCGCCAAAGATCCAGTTAGAGCGTTTTACAAAGTATTGCTTCATTTCATACAGAGCAGCACAGGTAGCGCACTCTCCCTTGTGAGCAGCAACTGCAGCCTCCAAGGCATCGGCGCGCTCACGAGAGCCCTCGCCATCGTCCTTACCTGCCAGCCATGCTTCCATAGCTGCCTTCAAATCAGCAGGAATATCCTTGGTCAAGGCTTCCTTGATGATATCCGCAACCTTAGCACGGTTTTGGGCAACACCGATGTACATGCCTAAGCCATATTCGGCGTTATCCTCGAACAGGGAGTTAGCCCAAGCGGGGCCGTGACCAGCCGCATTCTTGGTATAGGGCATAGAAGGAGCGGATGCACCCCAAATGGAGGAGCAGCCAGTAGCATTAGCTACCATCATGCGATCACCAAAGAGTTGAGTTACCAGCTTAGCATACGGGGTTTCGCCGCAGCCTGCACAAGCGCCGGAGAACTCCAGCAAGGGTTGTTCAAATTGGCAGCCCTTCATGGTGTATTTATTTACAGGGTTGGGTTTTACAGCAACCTTCTTAGTAGCATATTCCCAAGCCTCAGCCTTATCCAGCTGGGTATCGAGCGGCTTCATAACAAGAGCCTTGTTCTTAGCAGGGCAAACCTGAGCGCAGTTGCCGCAACCCAAGCAGTCCAACGGAGAAACGCTCATGGTAAAGGTCATACCTTTAGCACCAACAGCGGGTTTTTTAGCCATGCTTTCAGGAGCAGCTGCAGCTTCGGCTTCGTCCATCAGTACGGGGCGAATAGCAGCATGCGGGCAAACGAAGGCGCATTGGTTACATTGGATGCAGTTATCGGGAATCCACTCGGGAACATCCAAAGCTACACCGCGTTTTTCATAAGCGGAGGTGCCGCTGGGGAAGGTGCCGTCGTTAACAGACATCAAATCGCCAACAGTCAGCTTGTCGCCTTCCAGACGGTTCATGGGAACCATAATCTTATCTACAAAATCATTGCCAGCCTTAGTATCCTCAGCGGTTGCCCAGTCAGCAGGAACCGCTACCTTCACAACAGCGTTAACACCAGCATCCACAGCAGCGTAGTTCATATCCACAACTGCTTGGCCCTTCTTGCCATAGGAATGCTCAATAGCATCCTTCATATATTTAACTGCTTCCTCAATAGGAATAATATTAGCCAGCTTGAAGAAGGCAGCCTGCATTACCATGTTGATGCGTGCGCCAAGGCCAATTTCCTTACCAATCTTCACAGCATCGATAATGTACAGATTAATATTGTTCTTAGCGATATATTGCTTCATAGCTGCAGGCAGCTGCTCAGATAATTCTTCCACAGTCCATTCGCAGTTCAAAAGCAGGGTACCGCCCTTCTTGATACCAGCCACAACATCATAGGAATGTACATAAGAAGCCTTGTGTACAGCCACAAAGTCAGCAGCATCAATCAGGTAAGGAGCCTGAATCGGAGTCTTGCCAAAGCGCAGGTGGGATACAGTAATACCACCGGACTTTTTGGAATCATAGAAGAAGTAGCCTTGTGCATACATATCGGTATGGTCGCCGATAATCTTAATGGAGTTCTTGTTAGCGCCAACGGTGCCGTCGGAGCCCAGACCCCAGAATTTGCAGGCGGTGGTGCCTTCAGGAACAACCTCCAGGTCACGGCCAGCAGGGAGGGAAGTATTGGTAACGTCGTCTACGATGCCAACGGTAAAGTTGTTTTTGGGTTCAGCAGATGCCAGATTAGCAAATACTGCTTCGATATCGCGGGGCAGCGGGTCCTTGGAGCCCAAGCCATAACGACCACCGATGATGAGGGGGTTGCGGTCGCTGTTGTAGAAGGCAGCGCGTACATCCAAATACAGAGGCTCACCCAAGGAGCCGGGCTCTTTGGTGCGGTCCAAAACAGCAATGCGTTTAACGGTTTCCGGAATAGCCTTCATGAAGGCATCAAAGGCAAAGGGACGATACAGGTGAACAACCAGCACACCAACCTTTTGGCCTTCCTTATTCAGTGCTTCAGCAACGGTGCGAGCGGTGTCACAGCCGGAACCCATAGCTACGATGATGTTTTCAGCATCGGGAGCGCCATAATAGTTGAACAGGTGGTATTCACGACCGGTAATCTTGGAGATTTCGGCCATATATTCCTCTACCATAGCAGGAACTGCGTCATAGTAGGAGTTAACAGTTTCACGAGTTTGGAAATAAATATCCGGGTTTTGAGCGCTGCCGCGTTGAACAGGGTTATCCGGGTTCAGAGAGCGTTTGCGGAAAGCATCCACAGCGTCCTTATCCAACAGCTTCTCCAAATCTGCGTAATCCATTACTTCAATCTTTTGGATTTCGTGAGAGGTACGGAAGCCATCGAAGAAGTTCAGGAAGGGCACGCGGCTCTTGATTGCAGTTAAATGAGCAACAGCAGCCAAATCCATAACCTCTTGTACGGAGGATTCAGCAAGCAGAGCAAAGCCAGTTTGACGGCAAGCCATAACGTCCTGATGGTCACCAAAAATATTCAAAGAGCTAGCAGCCAAAGCACGTGCAGAAACATGGAAAACGCCCGGCAACAGCTCGCCGGCAATTTTGTACATGTTAGGAATCATGAGCAACAACCCTTGGGAAGCGGTAAAGGTAGTAGTCAGTGCGCCAGCCTGCAGGGAGCCGTGTACAGCACCTGCTGCGCCAGCCTCGGATTGCATTTCTACAACGCGAACCTGTTGACCAAAAAGGTTCTTTCTACCTTGGGCAGACCATTCGTCCACAACCTCAGCCATCGGAGAAGACGGAGTAATAGGATAGATACAAGCAACATCGGTAAATGCATACGCGATGTGCGCAGCAGCGGTGTTGCCATCCATGGTTTTCATTTTTGCCATTGATTTTACCCTTCTTTCTATAATAATAAAGATAATAAAAAGTTGACCTAATTTAGAAGCTGGATTTCTCCTACCAGCAAATTTAGTATACACTATCTACACTCTTTTGTAAAATCAAAAGCAGTCTGGGAAGGCAATGTATACATAATTTTTACAAATATGAACAAAAAAAGGAGATACCTTGAGTTAGGTACCTCCTTGTACAGGTTATTTACAATGCTTACAGAAACTGTAATAGTTTATTTCACAATCAGGACAGGAACAGTTGCGTATTGAGATACCTTGGAGCTAACACTGCCCAAGAAAAATTCAGCAATGCCGGACAAGCCGCGGCTACCAATTACAATAGCATCTGCATTAGCCTTTTTAGCCAAAGCGATAATGCGCTCGGAGGGATGGCCAACCTCAAGACTAAATTCTGTCTTATGCAGATAATCTGCCAAACGCTCCTCTGCCATTTCCAAAACCTTGTCGCCAATCTTTTCCAGCTCACTATTACCTTGGGTAACAGTGGCATGGTCCAAAGGAATTGCCAACAAAGCAGCATTGTTATAGGGTTGGATTACGTTTACAACCAACAAATCGCTATCAAATTTTTTGCCCAACTCTACAGCGGTATTTAAAGCTCTCCAGGAGCCTTCGCTACCGTCAACGGGAACAAGAATTTTTTTGAACATATACAACACCTCCATATATATACCAGCTATATACCAGCAGCACATGCTGCTATTTTGCTTCTGTCATTATATATATTCGTTTTTTGCGGGCGATTTTCCTGCTAAAAAATATTCCCTCAGCAAGTTTATTCGCGGCCTCGTTTTTTTCTTGCTGCATGAATACGTGCAGATTTTTTGCTGAACTTTTTAGGTTCTGCTGCCTCCTGTGCCAGCTCGGTAGGAGTTTTTTGCGGATTAGCAAAATCCTCGCCCTTGACAAAGCGATAATACAGAGCCAAGCCAGCCACGCCCAAAAGCGGCAAGCCGCCAATCAAATAACGATAGCTGCTGGGAGCAGCAATGCAAATAAAATCAAAAATTACCACACAAGCCGGCACCAGAATAATCTGGCTCATGCGGGACAAAAAGCCTTCCTTGCCCATACAGCGCACTACCATGGCATAAGCCAAAAACGCAATGGCAAAGGACACAAAGGACATGAACACTAAAAACGCAAAAAACTCAAAATTCACTACTAAAACACCTTCCTACATTAATCTCAGAAGCGCTAGAAGGTACTAGAGGCGAGCAATGGCGACGACGGCGTATCGGAAATACTCCTAGGAGCCATTGCGACGCATATGGTGCCTTATAGTGCTTCTGCTCTGTTACCGATTACTCGGGCCACCCATACACCCGATGCACTAGCTTGGGACAAGCCTCTTGTAATGCCAGCACCATCGCCAATGGCAAACATATTGGGAATCTTCGTTTCCAAATTACCATCCAGCTCTAAGCGCGCACTATAGAACTTCACCTCAACGCCATAAAGCAGAGTATCAGCATTAGCCATACCAGGGGCAATCTTATCCAGAGCATATATCATTTCAATGATATCATCTAATTGGCGTTTAGGCAAGACCAAGCTTAAATCTCCCGGTGTTGCCGACAGTGTCGGCTTAGTAAAGCTCTTTAACAAACGCTTTTCATTGGTGCGGCGTCCCTTGACCAAATCGCCAAAGCGCTGCACTAAAACGCCACCGCCCAGCATATTGGAGAAGGACGCAATGCGCTTGCCATATTGCAACGGCTCATGGAAGGGCTCGGTGAACTTGCTGCTGACCAAAAGTGCAAAATTCGTATTTTTGCTGTGCAGCTTGGGGTCGCGATAGCTATGACCGTTGACAGTGATGATGCCATCGGTATTTTCGGCAACCACATAGCCATAGGGATTCATACAGAAGGTGCGCACCATATCATTATAGGTTTGGGTACGATAGAGTATCTTCGCCTCGTAAACCTCGTCAGTAATATGCTTAAATACATCCGCAGGCACCTCCACACGCACACCAATATCAACCTGGTTATTTATAAAGGTTAGTCCCAGCTTGCGGCATTCTTCGGTGTACCATTCGGCACCGGCACGACCTGGGGCAGCGATTAAATATTTGCATTGCACCGCTTCACCCTTGGCAAGCTGCAGCTCAAAGCTGCCATCCACCTGCTTTACGATGGACTCCACCGCCGTATTGCAGCGAATTTCCATTTTCTCCTGCAGGAATTTATAGATATTTTCCATAATCACGAGGTTGTTTTCGGTACCTAAATGACGCACCTTAGCATTGAGCAAATGCAAATCATAGCGCAATGCCTTGCGACCAATATCACTGTTCTTAGTTGTGAAATATTCACCCGGTGCGCCATGGCGACAATTCAGTTCATCAACATAATCGATAAGCTCAATTACCTTTTCCTCCGGCAGATACTCGTTAAGCCAACCGCCGAATTCAGTGGTGAAATTATACTTGCCATCCGAAAATGCACCGGCACCGCCAAAGCCACGCATAATGCTGCAGGGCTTACAGTTGATGCAATGGTCCACCTTTTTCGCTGCCAAAGGACAAAAGCGCTTGTCAATAGCATTGCCTGCCTCCAGCATCACCAGCTTCAGCTCAGGGTATTTCATCACAAATTCGTAGGCCGCAAAAATCGCTGCCGGTCCACCGCCAATAATGGCTACATCGTACATAGTCATCCTCCTAATTTGCTAGCATTCTTGCTAGTTTTCTTAGTCTTTGCTAAATTTCGTAATGGTGCTTTTCGTCGCCCAAGGGCTCGTCCTTCTTTGGATTATTCTTAAAAATATCAAGATTCTTCTTGGCCATGCTCATAGCATCGTCATAAACCTTTTTAAAAGGACTCATATCCTTGGGCTTGCCAGCCTTCAGCCATTCAGTCACTACGCGACCGAGGGCATAGGTAGTTCCCACCGCCACAGGAATCTGCATCGGCGGAAAGGGAATGAGCGTAGTCAGCGTGCTACCCACAAAATAAGCACCCAAGCTACCCAAAACGCTTACAGCTGCCTGCTCGGAAATCTCCTCGCCATAAACCTTACCCAGCTTTATAATCAGATAAATCTCATTAGCCACTAAGCTCATCGTTCCCAAAAGCGGCGCTACCACAATCACACCGGCACGAGCTGCAGCCCAACGGCAAAGGGATTCAGCTTCTTCCTCGCGCATGCGGTCATCAATAACTTCGCCAACCTTTACTTCATCAATGTTCTCATGCTTTGCTTCAGTCATATTCTTGCTCCTTTCGCACGCCATAAAAAACCGCAGCTCAAGCTTTTGGACTGCGGCTTTTTTCTTTTTCTGTTATAACACTAGAATGTGAATTTATTGTTGTTGCTGTTGCTGCAGCTGAATATTTTGCTGCGCCATCTCTCTTTCTCGCTGATTACGCGGCGGCCCACCAATCAAGCGGTCCACATAGCCTCGCTCGCGCATATAATCGGTCACCATATAGGTACTCTCTTCCACCAGCACTAAGGCATGAGTAGCATTCTTTTCTAGCCAAGGTAAAATCTTGTCGATATTTTCTCGTTTATCAACAATTTCTACCACTACTGGCAAATTAGCATTGCCGCTAATTAGAGTATTCACAGCGCGACCAACACCACGCAGCTTAGCCGCATAGCCCTCAATACCCTTCATTACGGTGCCACCGGAAAGTCCTAAACGCCTAGCCTCGCGCAAAATAGCCTTATACAAGGGTATATCGTTATACAATACATCTTCACCAGTATAAACCTTTAAAAAAGTCGTTCTATTAAATTCCAAGGCCATAAAAGCACCCCCTTGAATTAGATACTTGCTTTATCTATTTTCATTATAGCACACTCGCCAAATCTACGTAAGCAAATTTTCTAAGCAAATTATGAATTTTACAAATATGTTACCAATTATACATTTTATCTTGTCTTTTGCTTCCAAATGGCTTATGATATAATAAACTAATTCTTGAAAGAGGATTTATCTATAAAGGGAGGTTTAATTTATATGTCTAATACATTAAACGTTGGACTCGTTGGCACTGCCACCACCACAGTTACTAAAGCCAATATTGCGGCAACCATGAAAAGCGGCAGTCTAGCCGTTTTTGCAACACCTGCTATGTGCGCACTTATGGAAGAAGCTGCCTGTGCAGCAGTTAACGCTTATTTAGAAGCAGGCAGTGGCACTGTGGGAATTAGCTTAAACATTACGCATGACAGAGCAACAGCCATGAATGATACTGTCAAGGCCACAGCAACTCTTACTGCGGTTGAAGGCCGCAAGCTCGTCTTCAGCGTTCAAGCCGAGGATAGCAAGGGCATCATTGGCAAGGGCAGCCACGAACGCTTTATTATAAACAACGAAAAATTTATGGCCAAGGTGACGGCCTAATAAACTAAAAACTGGTGCCGAGCAAAGTTCGGCACCAGTTTTATTTTTAGAAAAAGCATTGCATGCCAGGTTCTTCTTCCTGTAGCAAGCGCCGTAGCTGCGAAAAATCGCTGTCAATGAAATCTAACATTTTATACTTATTATGCAAATACGTGATAAACTCCTTTAGGTTTCTGCAGTTGCTCACTGTAGTATTCATATATAAGTATTGACTAATCACCTTATTGATTAAGGATACTACTGTACCATCAATTGCTTGCTCAGGATAATCATGTAGCTGTTCAAACACATCTTTAAAGCCGAGCGGCATAGGAGTTGAAAAACGCTGCTGCATACTCACGAATAATCTTGCATAAGCCAATAAATTGCGCATTTGTTGATTAATAGGGTTTACTGCCGGCTCTTTTTTCTCCATTGCAGAAGTATATACACTCCATTTTGGCGGAAGCTCCATATGCCATTTTTTCAACAGTGGTGCCGCAATTTGTAAAGGAAAAATAGGATAGTACACTATTTTGTTATCACTATCCACAACCTCGAACATCACGCCCGAATCTCCCATAAGCATGCCATTTTTATACCAAGCAAAAACTAATTGACCAGGAGCATAGTCTTCATAAGCATACACTGTAACCTTGTAATATTCGGGGATTCGGCAGCGTGTTTGCGTATTTCTGCTGAATTGGTTCATAAAAATGATTACAGGTATACCGTAAGCTATAATATATTCATTCATCACAACAATCATCTCCTTTGAGAAAACACATAGCATGAATATATCGCAAGCTCTAGAGTACTAATTTCTTACTTTTACACACTATCCATCTCTCAGAAAGTGTATCCCCTATAAGATATTTTGTACTCTCTATTTAATATTATAATACAATTTCTAAATTTTACTATGTCTATTATGCACAAATTTTCTAGGATATTTTTGTGCATATTGCACAAAAACAAGGCTAAATTTTGCTGTAAATACAAAAAACTCCCGAACCATTTCGATTCGGGAGTTTTTGGATTTAGATTGATTATTTAGGATAGTTGCTGTTGTTGTTTTCCTTCAGCAGTACGTCATGAGCGCCGCCTTCAACCAAGGAGGTTGCGGAAACCAAAGTCAGCTTAGCCTTAGCCTGCAGCTCAGGAATATTCAAAGCGCCGCAGTTGCACATGGTGGAGCGCATCTTAGCCAAGGTCAGATTTACGTTATCCTTCAGGCTACCAGCATAGGGAACATAGGAGTCAACGCCTTCTTCGAAGGACAGCTTAGCTGCACCACCCATGTCATAGCGTTGCCAGTTGCGAGCACGAGCAGAGCCCTCGCCCCAATATTCCTTCATGTAGGTGCCGTTAATGTTAACCTTGTTAGAGGGGCTTTCATCGAAGCGAGCGAAGTAACGGCCCAGCATCATGAAGTCAGCGCCCATAGCCAAAGCTAGAGTCATGTGATAGTCGTATACAATACCGCCGTCAGAGCATACAGGAATGTACACGCCGGTTTC